>DASWOO010000902.1:0-1927 GCA_036404335.1 Kofleriaceae bacterium | reverse complement strand
GCGGATGTTCCGGCTGCCGCGCGACCGCGCGCTGATCAACCGCATGGGCTTCAACAACGACGGCGCCGACGCGGCGGCTGCCCGGCTCGACGCCCGGCGCCTCGTCCACCGCGCCGCGGGCTGCATCGGCGCCAACATCGGCAAGACCAAGCGAGTCGCCGAGGCCGACGCGATCGCCGACTTCACCGCCAGCGCCGAGCGGCTCGCGCCGCGCGCCGACTACCTCGTGGTCAACATCAGCTCGCCCAACACGCCCGGCCTGCGCGACCTGCAGGCGACCGACAAGCTGCGGCCGCTGTTGATCGCCGTGCGCGCCGCGTGCGACCGCGCGTCGCCGGCCCGCCGCGTCCCGCTGCTGGTCAAGATCGCCCCCGACCTCGCCGACGCCGACATCGACGCGGTCGCCGACCTCGCGCTCGAGCTCGCGCTCGACGGCATCATCGCGACCAACACGACGATCGCCCGCGCGGGCCTGCGCACCTCCGCCGCCCGGGTCGCGGCGATCGGCGCCGGCGGCCTGTCCGGCGCCCCGGTCAAGGCCCGCGCGCTCGAGGTCCTGCGCCGGCTGCGCGCCCGGGTCGGCGACCGGGTCGTGCTCGTCGCCGCCGGCGGCATCGAGACCGCCGACGACGCCTGGCAGCGGATCCGCGCCGGAGCCACCCTGGTCCAGGCCTACACCGGCTTCATCTACGGCGGCCCGACCTGGCCGCGGTCGATCCATCGCGGGCTCGCCGCCAAGGTCCGCGCCGCCGGCCTGTCCTCGATCGCGCAGGCGATCGGCGCCGACGCGCGCTAAGCTAGCCCGCCATGGCCATCCGCAAGATCGCCCAGATCGGGCACCCGGTGCTGCGCCAGCTCGCGCGCGAGGTCGGGCGCGACGAGCTCGCCGCGCCCGAGACCCAGCAATTCATCGACGATCTGATCGAGACGATGCACGACGCCGACGGCGCCGGGCTCGCCGCCAACCAGGTCTACGCGCCGATCCAGGTCTGCGCGATCCACGTGCGCGACAACCCGCGCTACCCGTACAAGCCGAACATCCCGCTGACCGTGCTGGTCAACCCGGTGCTGACGCCGGTCGACGACGAGATGTTCGATAACTACGAGGGCTGCCTGTCGGTGCCGAACCTGCGCGGCGTGGTCAAGCGCCACGTCCATCTGCGGGTCCAGGCATGGGATCGCCGCGGCGAGCCGATCGACGAGGTCGTCCACGGGCTCAAGGCCGGGACGTTCCAGCACGAGGTCGATCACCTGCGGGGCAAGCTGTTTGTCGACCGGGCCGATCCCGGGACATTCACCACGTGGACCGAGTTCGAGCGCCACCACCGCGCCCGGTTTGTCGAGCAGGCGACCGCGCTGGTCGCCCGCGTCGGCTCGTAAACCGCACGAATTACGCGCCGCGGCTTGCTCCCATCCACCGGTTGGGGTTCCATCGGGTCGATGCCGCGTACGCCGAAGCCCAAGCCGGCGAGGAAGTCGACGAAGAAGTCGGCCGCGACGACCGCGACGGTGTCGATGATCACCGTGCGCCACATGACCCGGCGCGACATCAACGGCGTCTGGGACTTCCTCAAGGTAAGCTTTCGCGAGGTCAACGCCGAGACCGTCGAATACCAGCGGCCGCGCTCGAAGCACCGGTTCGAGGAGGTCTTCGAGGAAGAAGGCATCGAGCAGCTGGTGTTCGAGCTCGAGGGCAACATCGTGGCGTACGCCGAGTGTAGCTACGAGGTGATCGGCTCGGACAACTGGATCAACCCGCGCTACTTAGAGAAGCGCGACATGCGGCCGCTGTTCGTCGACGAGCTGGCGGTGCACCCCGACATGCACGGCCGCGGCGTCGGCTCCTTCGCGCTCGAGCAGCTCCACCACCTGGCGCGGGTCCACGGCCTCAACCACCTGGTGCTCGAGGTCGCCGAGAACAACGAGC
>DASWOO010000901.1:0-2225 GCA_036404335.1 Kofleriaceae bacterium | reverse complement strand
TCGTCACCAGCGGCGATCTATTGACCTACCAGTGGGATCCGGGAGACAGCATGACCGCCGACACCTCGCAGCTCGCGCTGTGGCGCTCCGACTTCGGCCGCTCGTACACCGCCCGCAACGATCGCGACCGGCCCGAGCGGGTCGAGTCGTGGCGCCGCCTGCTCGACGGCGTCCAGCCCAGGCGGGTGCTCGAGGTCGGCTGCAACGTCGGGTGGAACCTGGTCTACCTCGAGCGGCTCGGCATCGATGACCTGTACGGGGTCGAGCCCCAGGCCGACGCGGTCGAGCGCGCCCGCCACCGCCGGCCGCGGTTCAACGTGCTGCACGGCACCGCGTTCGACCTGCCGTTCAAGGACGGCATGTTCGACCTGGCGTTCACCAGCGGCGTGTTGATCCACATCGCGCCCAGCACGCTCGGCGGCGCGCTCGACGAGATCTACCGGGTGTCGCGCCGCTGGGTCGCGGCGATCGAGTACGACCACCCGACCGAGCAGGAGATCCGCTACCGCGGCCATCACGCGGCGCTGTGGAAGCGCGATCACGGCGCGATGTGGCTGGCGCGCCACCCGGGGCTCAAGCTGGTCCGCCGGCTCGAGCTCGGCGCCGCCGACGGCTACGACGACTGCACGGCTCACCTGTTCGAAAAGGCCTAAAGGCGATGGCGGACGACAAGAAATTCGATATCGACAACGCCGACGGCAAGGCCGCGGCGCGTGCGGCGGCGCGCGCGGTCGACACCCGGGCCGCGACCCGGATCGACGCGCGCTGCGTCGCGATCGTCCAGGCCCGGATGGGCTCGACCCGGCTGCCGGGCAAGGTCCTGGCCGAGCTCGGCGGCACCACGATGCTCGAGCAGGTGATCCGCCGGCTGCGCGGCGCGCGCCGGATCCACGAGATCGTGATCGCGACGTCGACCTCGCCCGAGGACGACGTCATCGTTCGCGAGGCCGATCGGATCAGCACCTGGGCCTACCGCGGCTCGGAGGCCGACGTCCTGGCGCGCTACGCCGGCGCGGCGCGGGCCTATCGCGCCGGCACCGTGGTCCGGGTCACCGCCGATTGCCCGCTGCTCGACCCCGAGGTCATCGATCAGGTGATCGGCGCGCTGACGCCCGATCTCGACTACGCGTCCAACACGCACGCCCGCAGCTTCCCGCGCGGGCTCGACGTCGAGGCGATGCACGTCGACACGCTCGAGCGGATCGCGCGGATGGCGATGTCGGTCGGGTCGCGCGAGCACGTCACCGCGTTCCTGATGGAGGCGCCGCAGCTGTTCCGCACCAGCCAGGTCCGCGCCGCGCAGGACGACTCCGATCTGCGCTGCACCGTCGACACTCCCGATGATCTCGCGCTGGTCCGCGAGCTGTACGACGCGCTCGCTCTGGCGGGCGCGCCGCAGCCGTATCGCAAGGTGGTCGAGGCGGTCCGCGCCCGGCCCGAGCTGGCGGCGATCAACGCGCACGTCACCCAGAAGCCCTGGCAGGATCCCCATGTCGCTTGAGGTCTTACAAAAATGGCGAGAATCACTCGGCGAGCTCGGCGAGCTGGGCGAGGCGTTGTGCGGTGCCATCGAATCCAGCGATGTGCTGGCCGCGATCTCGGCGATGGCGCAGCTGCGCCGGACCCGGTCGGCGCTGTCGCGGGTCGAGGCCCCGCTGCGGTTGCAGGGCACGGCGGCGGAGCTGGCGGCGATGGCGGAGGTCACGTCGCGGACGATCGACGCGCGGACCGCGGAGGCGGTGATGCAGCGCTGGCTGGCGCGCGAGCTGCCGGGCGACGCGCGGCTGCTGGCCACCCCGCTCGGCGTCGCCGCGCTGGCCGACGCGATGCTGCCGGCGGTGTGGGACTTCGAGGCCGACGTCGCCGTGCTGGTCGGGCGCGGGCTGCTGCCGGTCGTCGATGTGCTCGGCGCCTTGGGGCAGCGACGCATCGTGCTGGTCGACCCCGACGCGACGGCTGACGCGGTGGCGCCCGAGGGCACGGAGCCGTGGCGCGTCCGGACCGCGGACGAAGCCGTGCTCGCGGTCCGCACCATGATCCCCGGGCCGCCGACCCGGCTGGCGATCCGGACCGAGCACCGCGGCGACCGGGCGCTGGCCGACGAGCTGGTCGAGCGGCTGCGCGACGCGCTCAGCGACCTGCGGATCCACCGCAACACGGTGCAGGCGTTCTCGCGGACCTGGGTCGCGCAGGGCACCGCCCACCTCAAGGCGATCGCGCGCTGG
>DASWOO010000900.1:0-4961 GCA_036404335.1 Kofleriaceae bacterium | reverse complement strand
CGCGATCTGGCGCACCGAGTCCATGTTGCGCGCGATCTCGTCGGACACCACCGCCTGCTCGTGCACCGCGCCCGCGGTGTCCTTGACCACGCTGATCAGCCGGCCCAGCCCGGTCAGCGTGCCGGTCACCAGCTGCGAGCCGTTGGCGACCTCGCGGGTGCCGACGTCCATCGACGCCATCACCGCCTGGGTCTGCTCCTTGACCGTCTGGATCAGGGTCTCGATGTCCTTGGCCGACTGGCCGACCCGGCGGGCCAGCGACGACACCTCGTCGGCGACCACCGCGAAGCCGCGGCCCTGCTCGCCGGCGTGCGCCGCCTCGATCGACGCGTTGAGCGCCAGCATCGAGGTCTGCTCGCTGATCTGGCGGATCACCTCGACGATGTTGCCGATCCGCTTGCTGCTCTCGCCCAGCTCTCGCATCTTGTCCGCCGCGTCGGCGACCGCCGCGCGGATCGACTCCATGCGCTCGACCGCCGCGGTCACCGCGGTGCTCGACTGCTCGGCGACCTCGGTGGCCTGCGCCGCGTTGCCGGCCACGGTCTGGATCGACGCCGACAGCTCGGTCACCGCGGTCGTCGAGCTCTCGATCTTGAGCGTCTGATCCTTGAGCCCCGACAGCGTCTGCCGCGACGCCGCGCTGATCTCGGCGCTCGACGCCCCGACCTGAAACGCCGCCGATTGCACGCCGGTCGCCAGCTGGTGCAGCCGGCCGAACACCTGGTTGATGTTCTCGGCCAGATCCGAGGTCTCGTCGTGGGAGTTGATCACCAGCCGCTGGGTCAGATCGGTCTCGCCCTGGAGGAGGCCGCGCGACTGCTCGGCGAACTGCTTGATCGGCCGGGTGATCCAGAACCCCATCGCCAGCGCGATCAGCAGCGACGCGCCGATGCCGACCAGGAGCTCGAGCACCGGCATCTTGCCCGCCGGATCGATCAGGGTCGCACGGCTGCGGGTGATCACCAGCCGGCCGATCGGCCCGGCGTCGCCGGCCTTGTAGCCCTGGTAGTCATCGCTCCAGAAGTCGAAGTCGCCGTCGCGCAGCCGGATCACGTCGCGCGAGTCCTCGCCGACCGTCACCCGCACGTACTTGTCGGGCTGCATCGCGCGCGACAGCTCGGCGCGCCGCTCGTTGGCCCACGCCGACGCCAGGATCACCGGCCCGTCGATCAGCGTCGGCCGGACCTGGTTGTCGAGCTGGTCGTCGCTCTGATCGGCGAACTCGTCGAACAGCCGCTGCAGCCGCACGCCGATCAGCAGGCCGCCGACGACCTGATCCTTGTCACCCAGGATCGGCAGCGCGGTCATCTGGTACGGCACGCCGTCGATCACCTGGGCGCGGTGCGCGAACACGTTGCCGGCGCGCGCCTTCTCGACCGCGGCGATCGCCGGCAGGCCGCTGTCGTCGAGCGCCTTGGCCGGCGCGACGAACTTGAGCTTGTTGGTCGTGGTGAACAGCGCGAACACGTCGGGCGCCAGGCCGCTCTTGGCCGACAGCGCGTCGTACATCTCCTTGGCGTGCTGGATCGCGGCCTCGTTCGCCGCCTGGGCCGCGGCCGCCGCCTCGGGCCGCGGATCGCCCGCGGCGGTCATCGCCTTCTTGAGCTCCTCGTCGGACACCAGCAGCGACAGCATCACCGTCATGTCGCGGCCGACCCGGTCGGTGTAGCCATCGAGCCGGCGGGCCTGCTTCTGCAGGTAGTTGCCGCGCGACTTGAGCCGGGTCTCGTTGCGCACGACCAGCGTGCCGCCGACGATCAGCAGCGCGGCGAGCGCCAGGCAGCCGATCAGGAACTTGAAGAACAGCGGGAAGCGCAGCTTCCGGGGCCGGGCGGTCATGACTTCTTGCCTTGGCTAGGATCGGGCAGCGCGAGCGCGCGCAGCGCGGGGACGGTCAGGAGGCTCGGGGCGTCGAGCACGCGGACGCTGCCGGTCGGCGTCGCGACCACGCCCCGGAGCACGGCGGCGACCTCGGCCGCCAGGTGCGGCGGGGGCGGGTCGAGCGCGCCCTCGACCGTGCGCAGATCGCGCAGGCGATCGACGACCACGCCGACCACGCCAACGGCGTGCTCGATCACGACGATCTTGCTGTCGTCGCCGGCGGAGGTCGGCGGCAGGCCGAGCAGGATGCCCAGGTCGATCACCGGCACGATGTCGCCGCGCAGGCTGAACACCCCGGCGACGCACGCCGGGACCAGGAACACCCGGGTGATCGGCGGCACCGGCAAGGTCTCGCGGACGTCGTCGATCGCCAGCGCGAGCTCCTGGCCGCGCAGCTCGAAGCACACCAGCCGCAGCAGCTCAGCCAATGTTGAAGTCTTCTTTGTCGTGCGCCGCGCCGCTGCCGTCCGCGAACCGGTCCAGGGTGTAGCGGCCGAAGATCTCGTGCGGATCGCCGCCGGTCAGCCACTCGCCGTACAGCTTGCCGATGATCGGCGCCATCATGAAGCCGTGGCCGACGAAGCCGCACGCCAAGAAGAAGTCGGGGTGGCCGGGCGCGGGCCCGAGGATCGGGTTGCCATCGGGCGACTGGTCGTACGGCCCGGCCCACTGGCGGAGGATCTTGATGTCGCCGAGGATCGGCATCAGCCGGACGAGGCGCCGCGCGTAGGTGGTCAGGAACTGCATCGTCGAGCCCATGCCGTAGGTCGAGTCGTGGCCCGGGATGGTGACGCCGCCGACGATCTCGCCGCGCATCGACTGGCTGCAGTACAGGCCCGAGGTCAGCTCCGACACCATCGGCCGCAGGAACGGCTTGAGCGGCTCCGACGAGCAGATCTCGTGGCGGATCGGGTACGTCGGGATCGGCACGCCGATCATCTGGCCGAGCTTGGGCGACCACGCGCCGGTGGCGTTGACCACGCGGCGCGCGCGGATCGCGCCGCGCGCGGTGTGCACGGTGTAGCCGCCGGCCTGCTGCGGCTCGAGGCCGGCGACCGCCGTCTGGGTGAAGATCCGCGCGCCCATCGCCGCGGCCTGCCGGGCGTAGCCCCACAGGAACGGCCACGGGAACAGGATGCCGTCGGTCGGGTTGTACGACGCGCCGACGATGCCGGTCAGGTCGAGCTCGGGCACGATGTCGAGCGCCTGGCGCGGCTCGAGCATGCGGGTCGACACGCCGCACCGGTTCTGCAGCGCGATGTTCTTCTCGAGCCGCGCGACCTCGGCGGCGCTGCGCGCGAGGAACAGATAGCCGCCCTGGCGGAACCAGACGTTGACGCCGAGGTCGACGGCGAACCGCCTGCACAGCTCGACCGACTCCTGCATCAGCCGGATGTTGAGCTCGGTCGACCACTGCTGGCGCACGCCGCCGCCGTTGCGGCCCGACGCGCCCTCGGCGAGGTAGCCGCGCTCGACGACGACCACGTCGGTCAGGCCGCGCTTGGCCAGGCTGTATGCGATCGACAGGCCGACCACGCCGCCGCCGACGATCACGATCTCGGCGGACGCGGGCAGCGGGCCGTTGCCCTCGAGCGTCGCCGGCAGCCGGATCTCGCCGGACACGTCGGCGCGCGAGCTGTCTTCTTCTTCGTCGTCGAGGACGGCCTGCATTACTTGCCACCCTCCGGATCATCGGGGAAGCGATGCGCGCCCGGATCGCGCGCGAGCAGGCGCAGCGGGGTCGGCGCGAGCGGCGGCCGCGACGTGAACGGCGGGATCGTCGCCGGCGGCTGTCGGGTCAGGATCGCGAGCTGGGTCGCGACCGCGGCGAGGCACTCCTTGCCCTGGCACGGCCCGGTGCCGAAGCCGGTGTAGCGCTTGACCTCTTCGATGTCGCGATAGCCACGCGACACGCTGTGCTCGAGGTCCGCCAAGGTGACGTCCTCGCAGCGGCACAAGACGATCTTTCCCGCCACGGGCCCGACGATAGCGAATCCCGCGGATTTCTAACAGCTCGCCGCGGCAACGTTGGCGCCGACCCGCGCGCCATCGGCGGCGGAGGCGGCGGGCCCACGGTAGCCTGTGACGTCGCCGCACGCCCAGACGCCGGGCGCCGAGGTCCGGCCGTCGGCGTCGACCGCGACCCGGAACCCGCCGGCGGGCGGATCGAGCACGACTTTACAGCCCTGCTGGCGCGGGCCCTCGGACGCCGGGGCCGGGACCGCGGCGACCGCGATGAGATCGCAGTCGACCTTGCCGGTGGGGGTGTCGATCGCCGAGACCCAGCCCCGGCCGCGGGTGCCGGTCGCGTTGGCCAGCGCGATGCGCACGACCTCGGCGCCGGACTCGTAGAGCGCGGACGCGAGCGCCGTGGCGTCCGCCGCCATCTCGGGGACCTCGACGATCGCGACCCGGTCGCCGGCGAGGATCCCGTGATCGACCAGCAGCCGGCCGACGCCGCGCGCGGCGAGCACGCCGGGGCGATCGTTGTCGGGGAACGGCAGGTTGACCGGGTAGCCGCCGGTCGCCCAGATCCATTGGCTAGCGTGGATCCGGTACAGCCGATCGGGCGCCGAGACCGCGAGCACGCCGCCGTCGTCCTCGGGGAAGTAGCCGATCGCGGTCGAGCGCGCCAGGACCTCGACGCCGGCGGCCAGCGCGGCGGACCAGCCCTGCTCGGCGAGCTTCCGGCCGGTCCGGGGATCGGTGCGCAGGCTGCCGCCGGGGCGCAGCTGGTCGTCGATCAAGATCGTGGTCTTGCCGGCGCGCGCGGTGGTGGTCGCCGCGGTGAGCCCGGCGGGGCCGCCACCGATCACGCAGACGTCGACGGCGCGGACCGCGACGCCGGGCAGGTGGGTGGCGGGCTGGTCCGGCAGCTTGCCCAGGCCCGACAACTGGCGCACGACCTTGTTGGCGAGCTTGTTCAGCACCGACGAGCTGGTCGCCAGCGTGTGGTGATCCATGCCGCGCGAGAACAGGAAGTCGACCGCGCCGAGCAGATCGACCTCGGCCGACGGGAACGCGTTCTGGCCCGAGACCTCGGCGCCGGCCTCGCACGCCGCCTGACACGCGCGCAGGTT
>DASWOO010000899.1:0-5144 GCA_036404335.1 Kofleriaceae bacterium | reverse complement strand
GCGCGAGCGAATCGCCGCCGGCGTCGCGGAACCGCTCGCCGCCGAGCTCGGCGAGATCGAGCGCCTGGCACCACAGCGCCGCCAGCCGGGCCTCGGCCGGGTCGCCGCTCCGCGGCACGGCTGGAACCGCCGGCAGCGCGCAGCGCAGCAGCGCGGCGTGGTCGACCTTGCCGGTCGCCGTCCGCGGCAGCGCGCCGACCACGATCCGCGCCGGCTGCATCCACGCCGGCGCCTCGCGCGCGAGCCACGCCCGCAGCGGCGCGGGCTCGAGCGCCGCGCCGTCGACGAACGCGACCAGCCGCGGCCGGCCCGACGCGCCGATCACCCGCACCGTCGCCGCCGCCTCGCTCACGCCGGGCGCGCGGCGCAGCACCGCCTCGATCTCGTCGAGCTCGATCCGCACGCCGGCGAGCTTGCGCTGGCGATCGATCCGCCCGGCGAACGCCAGGCCGCCGTCGCCCGGCTCGACCCGGTCGCCGGTGCGGTACCAGCGCGCGCCGTCCTCGACGACGAATTGCCGCGCGGTCGCGGCCGGATCGCCGGCGTAGCCGAGCGCGAGGCACGCGCCGCCGATCCACAGCTCGCCGTCGACCACGCGATAGCGCACGCCCGGCAGCGGATCCCCGATCAGCGGCCGGGCCCAGCGATCCGGATCGACGACGACCAGGCTCGAGCACACCGTCGCCTCGGTCGGGCCGTAGACCACGACCACGCGCACCCGCCGGGCCAGCGCGCGCAGCGGCTCGATCGGACACGGCTCGCCACCGAGCACGACCGTGCGCAGCGCCGGCGGCGGATCCTCCGGCGGCAGGTGCGCGAGCAGCGCCGGCGGCAGGTCGACGTAGCTGATCGCGCGCTGCACCAGCTCGTCGCGCAGCCGCGCCGGCGCCGCGAGCGCGTCGGGCCGCGGCAGCACCAGCGTCGCGCCCGACGCCAGCGCCGTTCCCCAGTCCGACAGCGACGCGTCGAACCGCGGCGCGTGCAGCCACAGCGACCGCGCCCCCGGCGCCAGCGCGAACGCCGCGATCTGCGCCTGCCACAGCGCCGCCACGCCGCGATGCCCGACCATCACCAGCTTCGGCGCCCCGCTCGATCCCGACGTCGCGATCACGTACGCCAGCGCGTCGCCCGACCCGCGCGGCACGCTCGTCTCCGGCTCGCCCCGCGCGGCCAGCGCCGCCCGCATCGCCGCCAGCCGCCACGCCGGCTCGCGCGGGTCGATCGGCATCCAGGCCGCGCCGGCGGCCCAGGCCGCGAGGCACCCGACGACAAACGCGACGCTGCGCTCGGCCGCGACCTCGACGACCGCGCCGCGCGCCGCCTGCCGCGCGGCATGATCGACCCGCGCGATCAGCTCGCCGTAGGTCACGCCCTGCCCCGCCGCGTCCTCGATCGCGACGCGCGCCGGCGCGCCCGCCGCCACCGCCCGGATCAGCGCCAGCGCGGTCATGCGCCGTACCGCGCCTCGAGGATCGCCGCCGACAGCACCAGCATCAGCGCCGGGTCCCACGCCTGCAGCTCGACGTCGGTCATCGCCGGCAGCCGGTCGAGCACGGCGAGCAGCCGCGCGCGATCGACCAGCGGCGAGCGCAGCGCGTGGCCGCGCAGCGTGTCCTGGATCAGCGCCGGGGCCAGCCGCGCCAGCGGCGGCGCGAGGAACGGATGCTTCGGCCGCCGCGCCACGTCCTGGGGGACGAGGCCCGCGACCGCGCGCCGCAGCACCGGCTTGTCGAGCGCGCCGCCGACCAGCACCGCCGGGTCGATCGCGAACGCGAGCTCGACCACGCGATGGTCGAGGAACGGCACGCGGCCCTCGATGCCGTGCGCCATCTCCATGCCGTCGCCGAGCGTGCGCAGGATGTACTGCGCCAGCGCGCTGCGGCTCCACGTCACCGCGCCGACGTGCAGCGGCGCCGCGCCGCGCAGCCCCGCGCCGCCGACCCGGGCGACCAGCGCCGCCAGCGGATCGATGTCCGCGAACTGGCGCAGCAGATCCGGCGCGAGCAGCCCGCGCACCCGCAGGCCGAGCGTCGCCTTAGCCGCGATCCAC
Source organism: Kofleriaceae bacterium (assembly GCA_036404335.1). Lineage (GTDB taxonomy): Bacteria > Myxococcota_A > Polyangia > Haliangiales > Haliangiaceae > JABFXX01. Next base: position 3,094 of record DASWOO010000899.1, on the reverse strand, counting down.
GTCGGCACCCGGCCCAGGAGCGCGGCGACGCCCGCGGTCGACAGCCCGTCACCGCTCGGCAGCATCACGCCGCGCGACGCCGCGTGGCCGGCGAGCCGCGCGCCGGCGTCGATCCGCAGGTGCGGATAGCCCGCGAGGATCTCGTCCGCGCCCTCGCCGGTCAGCGCGACCTTCATCCCCGCGTCGCGCATCGCCCGCGACAGCAGCCACTTGCCGACGATGTGGCCGTTGATCGCCAGGCCCTCGCCGTGCGCGACCGCGGCCGGCCAGCGCGCCGCGATCGCCGCGCCGTCGACCTCGATCACCGTGTGCGGCACGCCGAGCCGGGCCGCCGTCGCCGCGGCGCTCGCGCGCTCGTCGTACGCATCATCACCCGTCCAGCCGACGGTGAACGCGCCCGCCAGGCGACCCGCGCGCGCCGCCAGCGCCGCGACCGCCGTCGAGTCGATGCCGCCCGAGAGCTGCACGCACACCGGCGCATCGGCGCGCATCCGCACCCGGACCGCGTCGTCGAGCGCGGCGCCGAGCGCGTCGGCGGCCGCGGCCTCGTCGGAAATCCCCGGCGCGCCAAGCGGGAAATCCCAGTAGCGCCGGAGCTCGACCTCGCCGCCCGGCTGCCAGCTCAGCGTGCAGCCCGGCTCGAGCTGGTGCACGCCGTCGAACAGCGTGCGATCCGGCCAGACGTACTGGGTCTGCGCCGCGTGGACGAACGACTCGGCGTCCCACCGAGCGGGCACCCCCATCGCGAACAGCGCCTTGGCCTCCGACGCGATCGCGATCCCGCCCCGCCAGCGCGCCCACACCAGCGGCTTGATCCCGAACCGATCGCGCCCTGCGAGCAATCGCCGGCGCCGCGCGTCCCACAGCACGAACGCCAGCTCGCCGCGCGCCGCGCGCACGCAGTCGTCGCCGAGCGCCTCGTACATGTGGACCAGCGCCTCGCTATCGCACCGGCTGCGCATCGCGATCCCGCGCGCCGCGAGCCAGGCGTCGTGGCCGTACAGCTCGCCGTTGACCACCGCGACCAGCGAGCCGCGCACGATCGGCTGCGCGCCGCCCGCCGGATCGACCACCGCGAGCCGCGCGTGGCCCAGGCCGATCGCGCCGTCGTCCGACGTCCACGCGCCGCGGCCGTCCGGCCCGCGATGCGCCAGCGCCGCCACGCCCGCCGCGACCCGCGCGCCGGCACCGGCCGCCCCCGCGAGCGCGACGACCCCGCACATGATCAGCCACGCTCCGCGATCGCGAACATCTGCTTCTGCTGCTCGCCGCCCCGCGCCGCCGCGAACACCTCGGCGTAGGCCTCGAGCGGCCGCGCCGGCGCCAGCAGATCATCGACGTCGATCCGCCGCTCGGCCAGCCACGCCACCGCCTCGGTGAACGAGCCGTGCGCCGCGCCGCGGATCACCAGCTCGCGCGCGACCACGTCGCCCGCGTCGAGCGCCACGGCGCGCCCGGCCCGGCTCTTCAGGATCAGCGTGCCGCCCGGCCGCAGCGCCGCGAGCAGCGCCGGCTCCGCGCCGCCGTGCTCGACCATGACATCGAACCAGCCCGCCGCCGCGCCCCGCGTGACCACCGCGCCGTGCACCGCCAGCACCCGCGCGCTCAGCTCCGCGATCCGGCCGCCGCCGCACACGGCGACCCGCATCCCCGGCGCGACGTGCGCCAGCGAGCCCAGCGCCGCCGCCACCGGCTCGACGTACGCACCGTGCCGCAGCGACATCCCGGGCGGAAGGCCGATCACCGACCGCGCCGGCACGCAGATCTGCTCGGCGAACCCGCCGTCGCGCGCGAACCCCAGCCAGCGCAGCGCGCCGCACCGCCCGCCGCCGGCGCACCCGGCGCAGTCACCGCACGGCGCGAACGGCACCACGGTGACCGCCGCGCCGACCGCCACGCCGTCGACGCCCGCGCCGACCGCCCGGACCCAGCCCGCGAGCTCGTGGCCGAGCACCCGCCCGAGCGGCACCGCGACCTCGCCCGCGGCCGCGGCCAGGTCGCTCCGGCACAGGCCCGCGACCGCGACGTCGAGCACGACCTCGCCCGGCCCCGGCGACGGCACCGGCGGACGCGCCAGCGCGACCCCTGCCGCGTCGCGCACGATCGCCCGCATCATCATCGTGTCAAACATACACCATCGCGCCCGCGCCGCAACCGCTATCGGCGCCCCGCCGGCGGCGGGTTGTAGCGCTCGACGGTGACCGAGGTGCTGCCGCCGCTGATCCACACCGAGCCGTCGCACAGCACGGCCATCTGGTGGCCGGCCCGCGCCGCGGTCATGTGATCGGTGGCGATCACGTCGATCATGCCGTCGACCGGGTCGAGGCGAAGAATATATGCCGTGTTGACCGGCGAGCCGCCGACCGCGGTCCGGCCGCCGGTCAGGAGGATCCGGCCGTCGGGCAGCGTCACCGCCGCGGCGTCGACCACGCCGGCGTCCATCGGCAGCGAGTTGAGCACGGCGATGAACCCGGCTTCGCGGCTGAACTGCTCGAGCGCGAACACCGGCTGGCCGACGCGGTCGAGCCCGCCGACGAACAGCACGCTGCCGTCGGGCAGCCGCGCCGCGATGTGGCGGTAGCGCGGGGTCAGCATGTGCTGGTTGAACAGCACCGGGAACCCGGACTCGAGCGGCTGGAACAGCTCGGCGTCGGCGATCGGCACGCTGTCGGTGCCGATGCCGCCGGCGATCAGGACCGGCGCGCCGAGGTCGTCGCCGAGCCGGGTCGCGGTGTGGAGCTGGCGGGCGCGCAGCAGCTGGGCGTCGAGCCGGCGGATGATCACCGACGCGTCCGACGAGTCGATCAGGTCGAGCTCGCCGCTCGCGATCCCCGCGGAGGCGCCGCCGGCGACCAGGACCTGGCCGTCGGTCAGCGACGTGGCGGTCAGGCCCTCGCGCGGCGTGCCCGGGAACGCGAGCTGGTCGACGGTCTGGCCGTCGGTGACCTCGAGGGTCGGCACCGCCTGGCCGCCGACCAGCACGATCTTGCTGTTGCCGATCAACGCCTGGGCACCGCCCGCGCGCGGGACCAGCGGCCCGAACTGCACCAGGCGGTTGGTCGCCGGATCGTAGCGCTCGGCGTTGACCACCGCG
>DASWOO010000898.1:0-2581 GCA_036404335.1 Kofleriaceae bacterium | reverse complement strand
TGCTCGCCGCGACCTGGCTCGCCTGAGCCGCTGCAATCGTGCAGTGCGAGCGGACCGTCTATCGAACCGCTTCGATAAGCAGATGGTCGTTATTTTGCGGTTCGGGTGCGCAAGGCCTACGATTTCGGCGTGACCAGCGCCCGCTACGTTAGCCTCTTGTTCGCGGTCGGTTGTGCGAGCCCGATGTCCTCGCTGCGCGAGGACAATCAACGCCTCACCCAGCAGGTCGCGCAGCTGCGCAGCGAGCGCCGCACGCAGGAGCGCAAGCTGCGCGACCTGCAGCACCAGCTCGATGAATCGCGCGCGCAGGGCGTGACGCTCGCGGTGCCGCAGCTGCCGACCGAGGTGGTCGGCCCGGCCGGCGCGCCCCAGGCGTCGGCGACATCGGGGACATCGGGCACGCCTGCCAGCAGCGACGGCTCGCGCGTGGTCGGCGTCGCCGAGGACGGCACCGAGATCGTCTACGAGGGCGAGGCGATCGCCGGCCGGCCGACCACGATGATCACCTCGGAGCAGCTGTCGCAGACCACGCCGCCCGACGACACACCGGCGCCCCGGCGCAGCCGCGTCGCGGCGGCCCCGCTGGCCCCGTCCGCGGCCGAGCCGCTGCCGGCGGCGAGCGGCGATCACCTCGAGGTCACGCGCCGGATCCCGCCGATCTCGGCGCGCGCGGCGACCCGGACCAAGACCCGCGACGTCCACGACGCGCCGGGCGAGCGCACCACCGACGCGTCGACCGACTATCGCAACGCCGTCGAGCTGGTCAAGGCCGGCAAGCACGACGACGCGCTGGTCGCCCTGCGCGCGTTCATCGCCAAGTATCCGCGCCACGACTACGCCGACAACGCGCAGTACTGGATCGGCGAGGCCTACTACGCGCAGAAGGACTACGCGCGCGCGCTCAGCGAGTTCCGCGCGGTCATCGAGGTCTACCCGCGCGGCAACAAGGTCCCCGACGCGCTGCTCAAGGTCGGCTACTGTTATCAGCAGATGGGCCAGGGCGAGAAGGCGCACGCGATCCTCGAGCAGGTCGTGTCGCGCTACCCCAAGTCCGAGCCCGCCGCGCTCGCGGCCAAGCGCATGGAGACGCCGTGAAGCGCCCGAGCTTCCGGCGCCTCCGGCTGCGGCCGCTGCACACGCTGTGGCCGCTCGCGCTGTCGCTGCCCGCCGCCGCACAGAGCTATCCCGCCGGCAACGTCCCGCCGCCGCCGGTCACGCTCGACCCGGGCTCGGCGCCGTCGACCAGCGCGCCGGTCCCGGATCGCCCGACGCCCGCGCCGGCGGCCCCGGTCGTGGTCGTCAGCCCCGACGGCAAGGTCACCGCCGGCGCGCCGGCGCCCGAGCCGACCAACTACTACGTCGGCGGCGAGCGCCCGGCCACGATCGACGAGCCCGACGTGATCCGCGGCGGCGCGGTGCCCGAGCTCCACGTCGTGCGCCGCGGCGACACGCTGTGGGACATCTGCTTTCTGTACTTCAACGACCCGTGGCAGTGGCCCAAGGTCTGGTCGTACAACCCGCAGATCACCAACCCGCACTGGATCTTCCCCGGTGACCTCGTCCGCCTCTTGCCGCGCGGCGTGTTCGCCAGCGCGCCGCAGCCGTCGGCGCCGCAGCTCCAGCCCGAGTCGCCGAGCCTCGTGCCCGCGCCGCGCGGCGCGGTCCACGTCGGCATCAAGCGGACCGCGTTCGTCGAGAAGTCCGACCTCGATCAGTCGATCTCGATCGACGGCGCGGTCGACGAGAAGGTGATGCTCGGCGACAACGACGAGGTCTACCTCAAGTACCCCGAGGGCAAGCCGCCCAGGGTCGGCGCGACGTACTCGATCTACCGGCCGGGCAACGTCGTGAAGTCCAACGGGACCGAGCTGGGCGCGTACGTCCACGTGCTTGGAATCGTCCAGGTCACGAGCGTGGCGCAGGACAAGCGCGCGCGCGGCATCATCCTCGACGCCAACCAGGAGATCGAGCGCGGCGCCAAGGTCGGTCCCCTGGTCAAGACGTTCGACACCGTGCCGACCACGCTGTCCAAGGTCGACGCCCAGGGCAACGTGGTCGCGATGCTCGCGTACGATCAGCTGATCGGCCAGGGCGAGGTGCTGTTCCTCGATCTGGGCAAGCGCTCGGGCGTCGAGGTCGGCAACCGGATGTTCGTCGTCCGCCGCGGCGATGGCCACGCGCCGATCATGAGCACGCAGACCGGTCAGGACGATCGCCGGTTCCCCGCGCGCGCGCTCGGTCAGATCGTGATCGTCGACGTGGGCGAGCGAGTCTCGGTCGGCCTGGTGACGCTCGCCGTGCAGGAGATGAGCGTCGGCGACATCGTGATGATGCAAGCTGCGAAGTGATCGCAGGTCCTGCGCGACCGGGCAGGGCCCGCGCGCACCGTATATAAGGTAGGGGCGAGATCGTCGCTCGGCCAAGTAGCTGAAAATAGACGGTTCCGATCACGCGCACTTGACGTTGGCCTGGCGGGTGGCTATCTGCTTCCCCCTCGTGACCACCGTGATGCTGACTCCGGACCAGCTACCCAGCCGCCTCCAGGCGCTGCCGTGGGCGCGTCCGGTCTATCGCCGCGGCG
>DASWOO010000897.1:0-3239 GCA_036404335.1 Kofleriaceae bacterium | reverse complement strand
GGGCTCGCATCGCACGCGGACCGGCATCGTGATGGGCACGCCGGCGTACATGTCGCCGGAGCAGTGCGAGGGCAAGGACACCGTCGATCACCGGACCGACGTCTACGCGCTCGGCATCGTGCTGTACGAGATGCTGACCGGGCGCGTGCCGTTCGTCGGCGAGGGCTACGGCGAGATCCTGGTCCAGCACCTGACCCAGCCGCCGACCCCGGTGTCGCGGTTCCGCATGCTGCCGGCGCACGTCGAGGTGGTCGTGATGAAGGCGCTCGAGAAGCGCGCCGACCTGCGCTACCCGAACATGGACGAGTTCATGCGCGCGATGTCCGACCCGGTCGGCTACGTCGAGGCGCACGGCGGCGTGGCCGGGTTCGCCAAGCGGCAGCTGATGCCGTCGACCGCGCCGCTGCCGGCGAAGCTGACGCCGGCGCCGCTGACCCCGGCGCCGGGCTCGCTGATCTCGGCGCACCTGCCGTCGCAGCTGACCATGCCGGCGCCGACGACGATGAGCTCGGCGGCCGGATCGCGCATGGGGATGGGGCCGAGCACGATGCCCGGCCAGCGCAGCCGGATGGGCACGTACATCGCGGCCGGCGCGGGCGTGGTCGTCGCTGCGGTGATCGCGATCGTGATCGTCGCGACCGGCAAGGACAAGCTCCCGGCGGCGACCGACCCGGGCGTGGCGAGCGGCTCGGCCGGCAGCGCGCTCACCGCCGGGGATGGCAGCGCCAAGCCCACGACCGAGCAGGCGGGCAGCGCGGCCGCGGTCCCCGAGGACGCGGCGGTCGCGGTCGCGGTCGACGCCAGCGTGGACGCGGCGGTCGTTCCGACGATCGCCGAAGATCCGCACCCGGGGTCGAACACCGAGCCCGGTAACCAGACCGGCAGCCAGACCGCCGTGAAGGACGAGACCGTCGAGATCCGGATCTCGTCGTCGCCCAACGGCGCGCGGATCTTCGTGGACAACGAGGACACCGGCAAGCTCACGCCGAGCACGCTGTCGCTGCCCCGGAGCAAGACCCGCAAGGTCAACGTCGCGCTCAAGCTCAAGAGCTACTCGTACGTGTCGATGAAGGTCGACGCGAGCCAGAGCTCGGAGCAGCGCTGGGAGCTGACCCGGCTCACCAAGCAAGGCACGACGCCGTCGAACCCGACGTCGGGCACGCGCAACGGCTCGTCGTCGACGACGACTCGGCCATCGAATCAGGACCCCGACGGCCTCATGCGGCCGTGATAGCGACGTAGCCTGGAGCCAAGATGAGGAAGATGTGTTTTGCGGCCGTGCTGCTCGTCCCCGCGCTCGCCATGGCGCAGCCGCGCACGGCGGTCGAGTGGTACAACGAGGGCGAGAACCAGTTCAACCTGGGCGCCTTCGAGAAGGCCGCCGAGGCGTTCAAGCAGGGCTTTGCCCTCGAGAATTCCGAGAACAAGAAGCCGGCCTACCTGTTCAACATCGCGCAGTCGTACCGCATGGCGAACGACTGCAAGAACGCGCACTTCTTCTACAAGCGGTTCCTCGCGGTCCAGGACAACCTCGAGAACGCCAAGCCGCTGTCGTCCAAGGTCCGCAAGGACGTGGAGGAGCGGATCGCCGAGCTCGAGCAGTGCGCCAACCAGGCCGCGTCGATCAGCCGGCGGCCGCCGAACAGCCTGCGCACCGATGACAACAAGGACGGCAAGGACAAGGACGGCAAGGACGGCGACGACAAGAAGCCCGACGCGCCCCCGTCGGGCAAGAAGCCGGTCGCGACCGCCGGCGGCACCGGCGAAGAGGACGACGGCGACACCGGCGAGGTCAAGGCGCAGGTCACGACCCGGCCTCACCTGGTCGTCGTGCGGTTGACCGGCGGCGGCACCAAGATCAACGCCGGCAGCCCCGACGTGCCGATCCAGGCGACCGGCGCGCTGACCGTGGGCTATCCGATCCCGGTCGCGCCCCAGGTGACGGTCGAGGCGGGCGCGGCGCTGTCGTTCGCGCCGGTGCCGTACACCAACGAAGCGATGGGCGGCAAGCCGGCGGAGAGCCGCACGGCGGTGATGACGTCGTTGATGGCCAACGCCGCGGGCACCTACGAGGTGATCCCCAAGCTCGGCGTGCGCGTCGACGTCGGGCTCGGCGTGCTGCTGCTCAGCAACGTCAGCGACAGCTTCTTCACCGACATGCAGCCGACCAGCGGCGCGCTGACGATGTTCCACGTGCGCGGCGCGCTGTCGGCCGAGTACGCGGTGACCCCGAACTTCATCGTCACCGCGCCGTCGCTGGCGTTCAGCTACAGCCCGCCCAAGGACGGCCTGTCGGCCGACATCAAGTCGATCACCGCGTTCGATTTCATGGTGGGCGTCAGCTACCGGATGTAGCTTCCAGCCATGAAGAAATGCCCGTTCTGCGCCGAGGAGATCCAGGACGAGGCGGTCAAGTGCCGGTTCTGCGGCGAGTTCCTCAACGGGGCGGCCCCGGCGCCCGTGGCAGTCGTCCACGGCCCTGGCCCCAGCCCGAGCCCGAGCCCTGGCCCGAGCCCGAACGCGGGTGAGGCCGCGCCGCAGGTGCCGTTCGCGCGCGAGGCGGGCGTGCCGCCGGACGGGCTCCCGGCGCGCAAGATGATCTACGAGGGCTCGCCGTCGTGGAAGCGCTACCTCGGCTATTACCTGGCGGCGCTGATCGCCGGCGGCGCGGCGATCGCGATCATGCGCGAGCTGATCACGCCGGAGACCCCGGGCCAGCCGGGCACCGGCACGCCGCTCCTGACCCAGGTGCTCGAGATCGCCATCCCGATCGCCGCGGTCTTCGTGTTCTTCGTCGCCGTGAACCTGGCGCGGCGCTCGACCAAGTTCCGCGTCACCAACACGGTGATCGAGACCGAGCGCGGCATGCTGTCCAAGAGCATCGACGTCCTGCAGCTCTGGCGCTGCCGCGACGTCCGCTACAAGCAGAGCGTGTTCGACCGGCTCCTCGGCATCGCCCACATCGAGGTGTTCGCCCAGGACCAGACCACGCCGCACCTCGAGATCTTCGGCATGCCGGCCTCGCGCCAGCTGTTCGAGCAGCTGCGCGACTCGATCGAGATCCAGCGCCACGCCAAGAACGTCTACGGCGTGGTCAGCTAGAGAGCCGAACCGCTAAGCGGCACGTAGGCGAGCGACCTCTTGTAGGTTGAGCACCGACGCCGTTCGGTTTAGGTCCAGCTCGTTTTTGCGTGCGCCTGAGTAACGCGCCTTGTTGCCTTGCACCGCGCTGACTCGAG
>DASWOO010000896.1:0-2819 GCA_036404335.1 Kofleriaceae bacterium | reverse complement strand
CCAGCGAGCGAGACCAGCTGTCCGCGCGCCGGACCGATGACCTCGCCGCCCGCGCCGCGTTCTTCACCGTCGCCGACGCGATGAAGATCGCGATCCCGCTCGGCGAGCTCGCCGGCCGCGGCGCCCTGCCCGCCGCGCGGCGGCTCCGGCTGGTCGACCTCGGCGCCGGCTGCGGCGCGATGGCGCTCGGCGCCGTGGTCGCGCTCGCCGGTGAGCCCGCGATCGCGATCGACATCACCGCGATCGACCGCGACGGCCCCGCCCTGACCATCGCCCGCGCCGCGATCACCGAGCTCGCCCGCCGCCGCGGCGTCGCCGTGACGATCGCGACCCGCGACGACGACGTGGCGCGCGGCGCGCTGCCGCCCGCCGATCTGATCACGATGGGCACCGTGCTCAACGAGCTGGCCCCGGCCGCGCGGCTCGAGCTGGTCCGCCGCGCGCTGGCCGCGCTCGCCGACGACGGCGCGCTGATCATCATCGAGCCGGCGCTGCGCGACACCTCGCGCGCGCTCCACGAGCTGCGCGACGCGGTGCTCGCCGTCGGCGCCGCCCACGTGTTCGCGCCGTGCACCCGGACGATCGCGCCGTGCCCCGCGCTCGCCGATCCGTCCGACTGGTGCCACGAGGATCGCCCGCTCCAGCTGCCCCGCCGCACCGCCGAGCTCGCCCGCCTCACCCACCTGCGCGATGGCGGCATGAAGTTCGCCTACCTGGTGCTGCGCAAGGCCCCGCTCGGCCTCGTCGACGATGCGGCCCACGCGTGGCGGGTCGTCAGCGCGCCGATGCCCGCCAAGGGCAAGCTAGAGGTCATCGGCTGCAACCTCGCCGGCCGGCTGCCGATCCGCCTGCTCCGCCGCCACCGGGCCGCCGGCAACCGCGGCATGGAGCGCGCCGACCGCGGCGACGTGCTGATGATCGCCGGCGATGCGTCGGCCGATCGCCTCGAGGTCACCGCCGACACCGCGGTCGAGCGCCGCGACTGCGCCGCTAATGACGCGGCAGGTGCGCGGCGACCGCGCTGACCTCGGGGTCGTGCGCGTCCATCGCGGCGAGCGCGCGCTCGAGCTCGAGGACGTAGTCGAGGTTGCGGCCGCTCGGGCCGTGCGCGCCGGCGATGATCTCGGCGGTGCGCTCGACCGGCTCGGGGCCGACGAAATACGGGTTGCGCGCGGTCGCGAGGTACACGAGGCCGGGCACGCGGTCGACGATCTCGCCGGCGCGCTCGCCGGCGGCGAGGCCGATGTCGACGGTGAGCCGGGCGTAGCCCTGCTGCTCGCGGACCTCGAGCGCGGCCTCGATCCCCGGCCACGCGTCGCGCGCGATCGCGTAGGCCATGCCCCAGACCTGGCCCTCGGCCTCGACCAGGGTCAGGACGCGGCCGGGAGCCAAGGCGGTGCCGCGGTGATCGGTCGACGACTGCCAGAACCGGCGCTGCCAGCCGGTGATCCGACCGGCCCGGCGCGCGGCGTAGGCCATCGCCGGCCGCCAGATCAGCGAGCCATAGCCGAACACCCAGACCCGATCATCGCCGGTGCCGCCGGTCATGGCCCGAGCTTGACGGTGAGCTCGGCGAGCTCGCCCGCGACGACGGTCGCGGTGCCGTGGCCGAGGTGGCCCGGCTGGCCCGCGCGCGGCGGCAGCCAGGCGGTGACCGCGTGCGCGCCGGGCGCGAGCTCGCGCATGGTGACCTGGCCGCTGGCTTCGGTGACGCGGGCGCCGGGCGCGGTGGCGATCCACGCGGTCTCGTCGCCGGCGTCGAGCGCGTAGACCGCGCCGGGGTCGAGCGCGGCGCGCACCGCGTGGCCGGCGATCGGCAGCAGGACCGGCAGCGCCGCGCCGTCGACGAGGTGCGCCAGATCCGCCGTCGTGCCGCGCTTGCGCAGCGCGAGCTTGGCCGGCTGCCAGGCCGCGCTCGCGATCGTCAGCTGCCCGCCGACCGCCATGCGCGGCGCGATCGCGCAATCGGCGAGCGTGACCTGCGCGCCGGCCGCGGTTCCGGCCCCGGCGCCGTCCTCGATGATCACGAACGCGTCGGGCACGCCCCACGTCGTGGTGGGCGCGATCGCCGGCGCGCGCGCGGTGCCGCAGGGCGTCCGGCCCGGCGAGCTGCGCGCGACGACCGGCACGTCGACCCACTCGACGCGGACCTGCAGGTCTCCCGTGGTCGCGCCCGGCCGCCCCGCCACGCCGCCCGGGCCCGCCGCAGATCCCACGGCAGACCTCACCGCCGAGCCGGCCGCCGATCCGATCGCAGATCCGATCGCAGATCCGGCCGCAGATCCGATCGCAGATCCGGCCGCGCTCCCCGCCACGCCACGCGCGTCATCCGGCCTCGGCTTGCCGCCGCACGCGCCGGCCATCACCAGCATCCAGCCCAGCGCCGCCGCCCGCCGAGCTACCACGCCATGACCTCGGCCACGACCTGCGCTCCGTCGGCGCACAGGTCGTTCAGCCCCGGCCCGCGATAGTCCGCGCCGGCCAGCGCGATCCGCTGGCCCCGCGCCAGCGCCACCGCCTCGCGCACCCGGTCGGCGTGGCCGAGCCGGTACTGCGCCACGCCGCGCGGCCAGCGCACCACGCTGGCATGCGTCGGCATGGCCGCGGCGCCGAGCACGATCCCGACGTCGCGCCGCGCCTGCGCGATCAGCGCCGGATCGTCCAGGCCGACTGCCTCCGGATCGCGTCCGCCGCCGTAGATGCAGCGCAGCAGCACGTGGCCCGCCGGCGCGCGCGCCCCCCACACCGTCGACTCGAACACGATGCCCAGCACGCGCACGTCCTCGCCGGTCGCGACCAGCGCGCCGAAGCCGTCCGCC
>DASWOO010000895.1:0-2416 GCA_036404335.1 Kofleriaceae bacterium | reverse complement strand
TCACCTGGCGCAGCGCCGGCGCGCTGGTCCGCGCGGTGGCCTCGTCGAACGCATCGGCGAGCCGCACCCGCCGCGCCTCGCGCCGGGCCAGGTCCGGCCACTGCTGCGCCGCCCAGGTCGCGAGGGTCTCGGTGCCCTTGTCGGCATGGCACACCCCGCACGCGCTGGGGATCCCGTGCTTGATCGTGTTCGTCGGCGACGGGAGATCGATCGCGTGATCTGCGAAGTGATCGAGCACGCCGGTCACCGTCGGCGGCATGTGGCAGTCGACGCAGCGGATCGGCTTGTCGTGGTGCGCGTGCGCCGCGGCGTTGCCGGCGATCTGCGGATGGCAGGTCTTGCAGCTCGCGTCCGGATCGTCGCGCAACTCGCCCGGCTTGTGCGGCTCGTGCGGCGCGGTGTGGCAGGTCAGGCAGGTCGCGCCGCCCTTGCGGAAGCACGCCGACTGGACGAGCGCCTGGTACTCGAAGCTCGACACGCTCGGCCGGCCGTCGGCGAAGAAGTCGTTCGACGCGCCGACCACGATCGCGTCGTAGGCCTCGTCGTAGCTGTCGCCGGGGCGGAACGCGTGACTCTGGTCGAACAGCGGAAACGTCGGGTTGCGCGGGCCGTGGCAGCGCGCGCACAGCGCGAAGCCCGCGTCCTTGGCGCGGGTCGGGTGCACGATGTCGTCGTCGTCCTGCGACTCGGCGTGGTGGCCGCCCGGGCCGTGGCACGCCTCGCACGCGACGCTGCCGTCGGTGTACTGCGTGGTCCACTTCGCCTGCGCGCGGTCGTAGCCCACGCGCAGATCGGTGACGTGGCAGTCGAGGCACTCGTGGTTGACCATGCGCCGGACGTTGGTCCAGTAGTACGGGTGCTCCGGGGTCATCACGCCTTGCTTGGTCTCGGTGTAATCGACCCACTCCTTGGCGGTGACGTGGAAGTAGACCGGCAGGACCTGCCAGCGGCCGTCGGGGAACACGCTGACGTTGTCCTGCATCCGCTTGCCGCCGATCACCCAGTCGACCGGGAAGTCGGCGAGCGAGCCGTCGACGCCGTGGGTGCGCATGACGCTCCTGGCGCCGGCGCGCTTCATCCACGCCTCGCTCGACGGGCCGACGAAGTGCGCGTCGCGGAAGTTGCCCGCGACCGCGGCGGGCGTGCCCGGCTGCAGCGCCTTGGCGTGCCAGCTGTGCTGCCAGGCGGTGAATTCCTTGGCATGGCACTCCGCGCACTTCGCGCTGCCGACGTACGCGACCGCGGGCCTGGCGGGCGGCTCGGCGGGCAGCGGCGGCAGCGGCGGGGGCGCGTGGACGGCCGGCGCGGCGACGGGCGCAGGGGAGGCCGGCGCGGCGGCCTTGTGGCGCCACAGCGCGACGCCGCCGGCGAGCACCGCGGCGACGATGGCGACGATCGCGACCGGGAACGTGCGGGGCGGCGGAGGACGGCGAGTCACGTCTGTCGCTACCACGCCGCTGACGGCCGTTCCAGCGCGATGACCACGCGGTCACACGCAGGGGCGCTTCGCCCCAACCGAACCATTCAAACTGATTATCTTCATGATCGCCAGTGACCGCACACCGGTGTACGCTGCGAGCGAGATGAAGAACCAGCTCCGCATCAAGCTCGCGCTGCGCAAGGAGACTGTCCGTGCGCTTCACCAGGTCGAGCTCGCCGACGTCGTCGGCGGCTTGACCGCGCCGCAGACCGTCGCGTGTCCGTCGGTGCGGGTCAAGTGCAACACGACCCCGGCGCCGTGACCCGCAGGCCCGTCACCCTAGAAGGAGATCACCGATGAAGAATCACAAGGCTCGCAAGCTCACCCTGAACAAGGACACCGTGCGCGCGCTCGACCAGATCGATCTGGCCAAGATCGCCGGCGGTAATGTCACCAGCACCGTGCAGCCGTCGCACATCCGTCCCTGTCCGTAGGCGCACACTCACCAGCACGCGGTGAATCGCGCTGCAAACTGTGAATGATCATTCGCAGTCTGACTGAGCGAGACTAGGCGCGCACGAGCCCGAGCGGCTTGCGCGCGTGGCCCGGGAAGATCGCCGCGAGCTCGGCGTGGCCGAGCCCGAGCGTGCCGGCGAGGACGTCGGCGAGCAGATCGCGGGTGTCGGTCGCGATCGCGAGGTCGCGGCCCTGGAACCGCTGGTCCTCGGCGACGCCGGGGAAGCTGCCGGCGATCCGGCCGCCGGCGACCTGGCCGCCGAGCACGAGCGACATCGTCGCGGTGCCGTGATCCGTGCCGCCGGTGCCGTTCTCGCGCACCGTGCGGCCGAACTCGGACACGGTGACCAGCGTGACGTCGGCGAGCTGGTCGCCGAGCTCGGTCGCGAACCCGGCGATCGCGGCGCCGAGCTGACCCAGGCCCCGGTCGAGGCGCTGGGCCTCGCCGACGTGGGTGTCCCAGCCGCCGACGTCGACGAC
>DASWOO010000894.1:0-3123 GCA_036404335.1 Kofleriaceae bacterium | reverse complement strand
GCCCGCGAGCTTACCACTCGGGCTGCAGCGCGCGGGTCAAGTCGAACGCGTCTTTGGCGGCGGCGCGGTCACCGCTCGCGTCGAGCCGGCGGGCGATCGCGGCCCACGCCGCGGCGTAGCGATGGTGTGCGAGCGCGGCGTACTCGTCGTCGGGCGTCGGCCGCGGGTAGTCGAGGTCGAACGCCCGGAACACGTCGCGGTCGAGCGCGGCGATTTCCGCGGCCGACGGCAGCGGGGCGCCGGCGGGCAGCACCCGCAGCATGACGCCGACCGGATAGCTCGGATACGCGGCGAGCACCCGCGTCAGGCTCATGTCGACGTACAGCGGCCGGCCGGTGGCGAGCAGCGCCGCCGCCAGGGACGGGCCGGTGGTCGGCGGGATCGCGAGCCCGGCGAAGCGCTCGCGGTACCAGCGCAGCGAGACCAGCCCCGAGCAGATCAGCGACACGTCGGGCCGGCGCAGCTGGGTCAGCTGCAGGTAGCGGCCGCCGAAGCAATGGTCGTCGTCGGTGACGACCAGGATCGCGCCGGCCGGCAGCATGGTCAGCGCGCCGTCGATGTTGCGCTGCATCGCCGGCGAGTGGACGCGCGCGAGGCCCGGCGCGCCGGCCAGCGCGAGCACGACGAAGCCGGCGAGCGCGGCGCCGGTCGCCAGCGCCTCGCGCACCACGGCCGCGCGCGCCAGGGCGAGCTCGACCGCCGCCGCGACCGGCAGCGCGAGCAGCAGGGCCGGCAGCAGGTGGAACCGCTGGCAGACATAGCGGCCGATCGGCTGGGCGGGATCCACGTCGAACCGCGACGCGAGCACCGGTCCGGCGAGCACGATCGTGATCGCGAGCAGCGCCCACGCCCAGCGGGTCTCGCCAGCGGGCCGCGCGATCCGGGCGCCGAGCAGGGCGAGCCCGGCGAGCGCCGGCAGCCACAGCCACGCCCGCAGGATCGTCGCGCCGCACGCGATCACGCTCGCGGTCCACGGCACCGCCGCGTGGCCGGCGCCCTCGAAGCTGCCGGCGCCGCCGAAGTCGCGGCGCAGCACGAAGCCGATCAGGTCGCCCGCGCCCGACATCGTGCCCCAAGCCGCCGGGCCGTCGGCGACCCACAGGTAGGCATAGGGCAGGAGGCCGGCGCACAGCCCGGCGATCGCCAGCGCGTAGGTCGCCGGCCGCGACTCCCGGGCCGCGCGGACCACGCCGAGCACACCGACCGGCGCGAGCAGCGCGCAGGTCAGGTGATCGGAGAGCCCGAGCCCCGCGACCAGGCCCAGCGCCGCGCCGCGCCATGCCCCGCGCGCCGGCCCGCGCTCGGCCGCGAGCCACAGCACCAGCGCGGCCGCCAGATGGTTCATCGCGAACGCCTCGGCCTCGACGTGATAGCGCAGCACGATCGGCGCCGCGGCGACGAGGCCGACCGCGATCGTCGCGGCGAGCGGCCGCGCGCCCCATGCCCGACACGCCGCGTGCAGCGCGACGATGGCGAGCGCGCCCAGGACCGCGGTGGCCAGCGCCGCCGTATGCGCCGCGCTCGACCCCGGCAGCCACGACCACAGCCGCAGCCACATCACGTACAGCGGATAGCCCGATGGATGGGCCCGGCCGCCGAGCGCGGCCAGCGTGGAGAACTCCGCGTTGTCGCCGTCGACGATGTACGGCGACGCCAGCGCGCCGTACACCACCAGCGCGACCAGCCCCAGCGCCCATCCGCCCCACGCCGCGTCGACGATCCGCTGCTTCACCCCGGCCACGATACCCGCGAACGATGGGGCCCGAAACGCAAACAGGCAGCCGCGCGGGCTGCCCATCGGGTCGCGCTCGAAGCGGACGGTTAGTCCGAGTTCGGCGGGGGCTCGGTCAGGGTGACGGCAGGGTTACCGTTCACCGACGAGCCGTTCAGGGTGTACGTGATCTCGATACCGTCGCAGTCGAGGTAACCGGTGGCCTTGGCGGTGAACGTCGCCGCCGCGCCGGTGTAGTCGTAGTAGAACAGCGAGGGTTCGTCGATCTGGAAGTCGAGCTGCTTCCACGTCGCGTCCGTGGCGAACGAGGCCGGGACCGCATCGCAGTGGTTGTTCGGGCCACCGCAGCAACCGCCCGCGCCGGGCTTGGTGGGCAGCTGGGCGCCGGCACCGACGACGTAGCTCGAGGTCTCCGAGTAGACGCGCTTGGAGTTCTTGCCGATCTTGTTGAGCTGGAGCGCCGCCTCGGTCTTCTTCGAGCGCTTGATGTAATCCATGAAGGCTGGAATCGCGACCGCCGCGAGGATGCCGATGATCGCGACCACGATCATCAGCTCGATTAACGTAAAACCCTTCTGGGACTTTTTCATGCGCATCGCTCCTTGTGAGGGAACGACTCAGCAAGCCCCGCGCCATCGCCGCACGCCGCGACCTGCGCCGGCAACCTCGCGGAAGCCTTCGCTACCCCACGCGCCGAAGCCGCCGGCCTCGGGTAGGCCGATGACGAGAATTGTCACTGATCGCGAAGATCGTCACTCCGCGGCCTCTTCTTCCTCGCCCTTGTCGATGCCGAGCTTGGCGAGCCTGTAACGCATCGACCGGAAGCTGATGCCGAGTAGGACCGCCGCGCGCTTTCGGACGCCGTTGGTCTGCTCGAGTGCGCGCAGCACCCACGTCCGCTCATAGTCGCTGACCAGCTGGTCGAGATCGACGCCATCGGCCGGCAGCGCCGCGGGCGCGGCCGGGGTCGCGAGCTTGGCGACCTTGACCTCGGGCAGGTCGCTCACGCCGATCATCGGCCCGGACGACAGCGCGATCGCGCGCTCGATCAGGTTCTCGAGCTCGCGCACGTTGCCGGGGAACTCGTACGACTCGAGCCGGCGCATCGCCTCGCTCGTCAGCCGCGACGCCCGGCCGTGCTCGGCGGAGAACCGGCGCAGGAAGTGCTCGGCGAGCAGCGGGATGTCCTCGCGGCGGTGGCGCAGCGGCGGCAGGCGCAGCTCGATCACGTTGAGCCGGTAGTACAGGTCGGCGCGGAACGCCCCGCGGTTGACCTCGGCCTCGAGGTCGCGGTTGGTCGCCGCGATCACCCGGACGTCGACCTCGAGCTCGTCGGCGCTGCCGACCTGCTTGACCTTGCGCTCCTGCAGCGCGCGCAGCAGCTTGACCTG
>DASWOO010000893.1:0-2010 GCA_036404335.1 Kofleriaceae bacterium | reverse complement strand
CGCTGTACGACGACTACGTCGCGGCGTTCGCGGCCGAGGCGCCCGGCGTCGCCGCGCAGCTCGCCGGCGGCGGGCCGATCACCGCCCGCGCGCACTACGCCGGCGATCCGCGGCTGACCGCGGCCGAGGCGCGGATCCGCTGGACGCTACCGGTGCTGGCGCCGAGCCTGGTGGCCGAGGCCGGCGGCGCGCCGATCGACGCCGTGTTCGTCGCCGACGGCGGCCAGTGGCGCGCGCTGATCGGCCTGGATCGCGCGCTGCGCGCCCGGATCGCCGCGCACGACCCAGCCTGCGCCGCGGCGATCACCGCGTCGCCGCCGAGCGGCCGGTGCGGCGAGGCCGGCGCCGCGGTCGCCGATGCCGCACTCCGGATCACCGGGGCCGGCCGATCCCCCGAGCTCGACCACACCTGCCGCTTGGCCGCGCAGCTCTGTGGTAAGCCAGCGCCATGATTTCCAAGGGCCAGAAGATCCCGTCCGTCACCCTCAAGCAGGTCACCGCCGACGGCGTCGCCGACGTCGACACCGCCCAGCTGTTCGCCGGCAAGAAGGCGATCCTGTTCTCGCTGCCCGGCGCGTTCACCCCGACCTGCTCGCAGAAGCACCTGCCGGGCTACGTCGCCAAGCACGCCGAGCTCACCGGCAAGGGCATCGATCTGATCGCCTGTCTGTCGGTCAACGACGCGTTCGTGATGAAGGCGTGGGCCGAGCAGCACGAGGCGCTCGGCAAGGTCGTGATGCTCGCCGACGGCGCCGCCGCGCTGACCCAGGCGCTCGGCATCGAGCTCGACCTGACCAAGAACGGCATGGGCGTCCGCGCCAACCGCGGCGTGTTTCACATCGACGACGGCGTCGTGACCTCGGTCGAGATGGAGGCGCCCGGCAAGTTCGACGTGTCGAGCGCCGACGCCTGCCTGGTCGCGCTCGGCTGAGCCGATCTGCGGTAACGTCGTGGCGTGGCACCGCCGCTGTTTCATCGCATCCTGATCGCCAACCGCGGCGAGGTCGCCGTCCGCGTCGCGCGCGCCTGCGACAAGCTCGGCATCACGCCGGTGTTCGCCGCGAGCGAGGCCGACGCCGGTGCGGCGTATCTCCAGGGCCGCGAGGTCGTCGTGCTCGGCCCCGGCCGCGCGACGCACAGCTACCTCGACGTCGAGCGCGTCGTCCAGGCCGCGGTCCAGTCGCGCGCCACCGCGCTCCACCCCGGCTGGGGCTTCCTGTCGGAGAACCCGCTGCTCGCGACCCTGTGCGCGCAGCACGGCGTGAGCTTCATCGGCCCGCCGCCGCAGGTCACGTCGCTGATGGGCTCCAAGACCCGCGCCAAGGCGGCGATGCGCGCCGCCGGCCTGCAGGTCATCCCGGGCAGCGACGGCGTGCTCGCCTCGGCCGAGGACGCCCGTCAGGTCGCGGCCCGCGTCGGCTTCCCCGTGCTGTTCAAGGCCGAGAACGGCGGCGGCGGCCGCGGCATGCGGATCGCGCGCGCCCCCGCCGAGGTCGACACCGCCTACGCCGAGGCCCAGGCCGAGGCCCGCGCCGCGTTCGGCGGCGACCGCGTCTACCTCGAGAAGCTCGTCGAGGGCGGCCGCCACGTCGAGGTCCAGATCTTCGCCGACAAGTACGGCCGCGCCGTCCACCTCGGCGAGCGCGACTGCACCGTCCAGCGCAACCACCAGAAGCTGATCGAGGAGAGCCCGTCCCCGGCGATCTCCGCCGACCTGCGCGGCGCGACCTGCGAGGCCGCCGCCCGCGCCGCCGCCGCCGTCGGCTACGTCGGCGCCGGCACCATGGAGCTGCTGCTCGACGGCGACGTCCTGCGCTTCATGGAGATGAACTGCCGGCTCCAGGTCGAGCACACCGTCAGCGAGGAGCGCGCCGGCGTCGACCTCGTCGTCGCCCAGATCCAGGCCGCGGCCGGCCGCCCGCTCGCCTGGCAACAGGCCGATCTCGCGCTGTCCGGCCACGTCATCGAGTGCCGGATCAACGCCGAGGACCCGTCGAACCAGTTCCAGCC
>DASWOO010000892.1:0-5717 GCA_036404335.1 Kofleriaceae bacterium | reverse complement strand
AATAGCTTCTTGAGCTTGTCGCGGGGGATGCCGATACCGGTGTCGCGGAACCGGACCTCGGCGAACTGGCCGTAGCCGAGGCGGGAGCGGCGGCGGCGCGTGGTGAGGATCTCGAGGGTGCCGCCGTCGGGCATGGCCTGGACGGCGTTCTGGCCGAGGTTCAGGAACACCTGGGTGAGCGAATCGGGGTCGCCGGCTACCGACGGCAGCATCTCGTCGATGCGGACGCGCAACTCGATCGCCCGCGAGATGTCCTGCTGGAGGAGCTGGACGGTCTTGCGCACGACCTGGTTGAGATCGACCTTGTCGGCGCCCTCGCGGCCGGGGCGCTCGCTGCGGGCGTAATCGAGGAACCGGGTGACGACGTTGTTGAGCCGGTTGGCCTCCTCGACGATGATCTCGAGGAGCTCGGCGGTCTCGCTCGCGTTGCCGGTGGCGACGGCGCCGGGCGCGCGGTCGGCGGTGATGATCAGCTGCGCGGCGCCCTTGATCGCGCCGAGCGGGTTCCTGATCTCGTGGGCGAGGCCGGCGGCCATCTCGCCCAGGGCGGCGAGGCGGTCGCGCTCCTTGACCCGCTCGTAGGCCTGGCTCGACTCGATCACCCGGGCGGCGCCGTTGGCGAGCTGGCGGAAGGCGTCGAGGTCGTCGGAGTCGAACGCGTTGTGGGTGCGGTCGTCGCGGATGCAGAACAGGCCGAGCAGCCACGGGCCCTGCTCGGTCTCGGCCGAGCCGAGCAGCGGGAAGATCACGCCGGCGCGCAGCTCGTCGAGCCGGCCGAGCAGGGCGAGCACCGGGCCGCGCTTGGCCTCGGCGTCGGGCGAGGCCGCGAGCTCGTCGGCCTCGCGCACCAGCTGGTCCTGCTCGAGCAGCATGCCGCGCGAGCGGTCGAGCAGCGACCGGTCGGCGTTGGCGTCGATCCGCTCCGACGGCGCCATGCCGATGTAGCCGGCGCGATCGAAGCCGGCGCCGTCGGCGTCGAGCAGGTAGACCGACGCGTCGGTGACCCGCCGCGACTCCTCGAGCGCGGTCATGATCCGCTGGACCATGTCGGGGACGTCGACCAC
The DNA here is from genome assembly GCA_036404335.1 of Kofleriaceae bacterium. GTDB lineage: Bacteria > Myxococcota_A > Polyangia > Haliangiales > Haliangiaceae > JABFXX01. Next base: position 4,653 of record DASWOO010000892.1, on the reverse strand, counting down.
GCCCGGCAGCTCGCGCCGCACCAGGTCGATGCGGCCGCGCAGCTCGGTGCGCTGGCGTAGCAGCCAGCGATTGATGCCGTTCTCGAGCCAGTTCCGCACCGGCTCGAACAGGATCAGGATGACGAACGACGCGACCAGCGCGTTGAGCAGGTACAGGCCTTTTTGCCCGCCGCCGATCCAGTACAGCAGGATGCCATAGACCGCCCACAGCAGGACGACGAGGGTGCCGAGCACGGCCATCTTGCCGAGCAGCTCGTTGACGTCGATCAGCCGGTAGCGAAACAGCGTCTGCGACAGGAAGTACAGATAGAGGATGCCGAGCACGTTGCCGACCGCGGGCCAGGCGACGCCGAGCCGGGGCAGGGCGTCGGTCAGCTGCAGCGTGGTCGCGACGAAGCCGCCGAGCGCGAGATAACCGATCCGGGTGCGCTCGACGCGCTTGGTGGTCGCGCGATACTGAATATAGAGATCGTAGACACAGCGATACAGCCCGCCGAAGACGTAGGTTCCAAACGGGATCTGGAAGATGAGCTGTTCGTGGAGATAGGGCTTGTCATGGAGCGGCTTGTAGATCGCCGAGATGATCAGCGCGGCATAGGCGAGCAGGGTCCAGGCGAGGGTGACGCGCGGGCCGCGCTTGGGGCCGCCGATCGACGGCTGGGCGAGGAAGGTGCGGAAGAACCGGATCGCCGTCGGCGGGATGGTCGCGGAGGACCAGAGCGCGAGCCATTGCATGACCGGGCTGCGCGCGGCGACGCCGATGAATGTGCACAGGTGCCACGCCGACACCGTGAACGCGAACGCCACGAACGTGGTGTACATGCGGTCCGAGCGCGAGCGCAGCAGGACCGCGGTGCCGATCGCGAGGATCAACAGCGCGGCGAGCAGCGCGGAGACCGCCTGGACGTCCACGGGGCGAGCTTAGCAGGGCTGGCGCCACGCGACGACAATGGGGCAGGATAGCGGCTGATGGATCCGGCACGTGCTCGTCAGCTCGCGGGGCTCCCCGCGGTGCATGTGCTCGTGGACGCCGCGGCGGGCGAGGCAGGCGAGGGCGGACTGCCGCGCTGGGCGCTCGTCGAGGCGGCGCGGCAGGTCATCGCGAGCCGGCGGGCGGAGATCCTGGCGGGCCCAGAGGCGGGCGGGAACGAGGCGGGCGGGAACGAGGCGGGCGATGGGGACGCGGGCCTGGACGCCGGCGGGGCGAGCGCGGCGGAGGTCGTCGCGCGGGCGCGGCAGCTGGTGCGGCCGGCGCTGCGCCGAGTGATCAATGCGACCGGGGTGGTGCTGCACACGAACCTGGGGCGGGCGCCGCTGGCGGCGCCGGCGCGGGCGGCGATCGATGCGATCGCGGCGGGCTACTCGAACCTCGAGTACGACCTCGAGCGGGGCGCGCGCGGCTCGCGCCACGATCACCTGCGCGGGCTGATCCGCGAGCTGACCGGCGCCGAGGACGCGGTCGTCGCCAACAACAACGCCGCCGCGACGGTGCTCGGGCTGGCGGCGCTCGCGGCCGGCAAGGAAGTCATCGTGTCGCGCGGCGAGCTGATCGAGATCGGCGGCTCGTTCCGGCTGCCGGAGATCCTGGCGCTGTCGGGCGGCACGCTCGTCGAGGTCGGCACGACGAACAAGACCCACGCGCGCGACTACGCGGCGGCGATCACGCCGGGCACGGGCCTGTTGCTCAAGGTCCACCGCTCGAACTTCGCGATCGTCGGGTTCACCGCGGAGGTCGAGGCCGGCGAGCTGGTCGCGCTCGGCCGGGCGCGCGGCGTGCCGACGATGATCGACCTCGGCTCGGGCGCGCTGGTCGACCGCGCCACCCAGCGGCGCTGGGGCCTGCCCGACGAGCCCAGCGTCGCCGATGCGGTCGCCAGCGGCGCCGACCTGGTCACGTTCTCCGGCGACAAGCTGCTCGGCGGGCCGCAGGCCGGGCTCGCCGTGGGCCGCGCCGCCGCCGTCGAGCGGGCGCGCAAGCACCCGCTGATGCGCGCGCTCCGGCCCGACAAGCTGACCCTGGCCGGCCTGGAGGCGACCCTGGCGCTGTACCGCGACCGCGCGCTCGACGCGATCCCGACGACGCGGATGCTGGGGACCGGCGCGGCCGAGCTGCGTGCCCGGGCCGAGGCGCTGGTGGCGGGCGCGGGCACCGTCCGGGGCGTCACCCTCGCCGTCGAGCCGTGCCGTTCGGCGGTCGGCGGCGGCGCGATGCCCACCGCGGAGCTGGCGTCCTGGGCGATCACGCTGGCCGGGCCATCCGCCGACCGGCTCGACGCCCAGCTGCGGCGCGCGGCCCCGCCGGTGATCGGCCGGATCGAAGGTGGCCGAGTGTGGCTCGATGTCCGCACGGTCGCTCCCGAGGAAGGCGCCGACCTCGTCGCGGCGATACAGGCACTTGCCCCCGGTGCTTGACCCCGCGCGAAGGGCGCGGTTATGTCGCCGGCCATGAGGCCGCGTGTGGTCGCCATCGCAGGCGGCAAGGGTGGCGTCGGCAAGAGCCTGGTCGCCGCCAATGTCGGGATCTTTCTGGCCACGCTCGGCAAGCGCGTGATCCTGATCGACGCCGCGTTCGGGGCCGCCAACCTGCACATCTTCGCCGGCGTGCCCCGGCCGACGCGCACCCTGTCCGAGGCGCTGGTCCCCGGCGGCGTGCCGCTCGTCGAGCTCGCCGTGCCGACCCACGTCCCCGGCGTCAAGCTGGTCGGCGGGGTCTACGATCCGCCGTGGATCGCCGAGCCGGCCGCGGTCATGGTCGATCTGCTGACCGCGCAGCTCCACGATCTGCCGGCCGACTGGGTCGTCATCGACCTCGGCCCCGGGACGTCCGCGCCGACCCTCGAGCTGTTCCTCGCCGCCGACGTCCAGGTCATCGTCGCCGTCCCGGATCCGACGTCGATCGAGCTGATGCTGCGGTTCACCAAGGCCGCGTTCCTGCGCAGCCTCGAGCGCAAGCAGCTCGCCCACCTGGCGCACGCCGTGACCCGCGGCGCCCGCCACTTCGAGGGCGGCACCGCCAGCGCGCTCGAGGTCTACCTCGGCGCGGTCCAGGCCCGCGCGCTCGAGGACGGCGCCGGCGACAGCGACGTGGCCGGGACCGCCGAGCTGCACGAGCTGCGCGACGCGATCCTCGGGTTCTCGCCGCACCTCGTGATTAACTCCGCGCGCTCGAAGTCCGACATGGAGCTCGGCCGCGCGGTGGCGTCGGCGGCGCGGCGCCGGCTCGGCACGCCGATCCGCTACCTGGGCCACCTCGAGTACGACGAGGCGGTGTGGGCGTCGACCCGGCGGCGCCGGCCGCTGCTGATCGAGCACCCGGAGACCCGGATCGCCAAGTGCTTCGAGCGGGTCGCGCGCGGCATCATGGCGGTGCGGCCGGCGCCGATCGACGGCGACGTGCTGCCGTCGGACTCGCACTACGAGATCCTCGAGGTGCCGCCGACCGCGAGCTTCGAGGATATCCGCCGCGCCAACCGCCGGATCCGCGACATCTACGGCGCCGAGTCGGTCGCGATCAGCGGCCTGTACGACCCGGCCAGCCTCGAGGCGGTGCACCGCCGGCTCGACCTCGCCTACACCACGCTGATGGACGCCGCCAAGCGCAAGGAGTACGACATGGAGCTGTTCCCCGACGGGGTGCCCATGCCGATCACCCCGATCGTCGCGGCGACCGCCGAGGTCTCGGCGCCGCGGCCGGCGGCCAAGGTCGACGACCCGGCGACCCTCGCGGCGCGCCCGCCGATGCCGGAGATCTCGCCGCTGACCGAGTTCACCGGGCCGCTGCTCCGGCAGATCCGCGAGGCGATCGGCATCGAGCTGCGCGAGATCGCCGAGCGGTCGAAGATCGGCATGGCCTACCTGTCGGCGCTGGAGGGCGAGGTCTTCGCCAAGCTGCCGGCGGCGGTGTACGTCCGTGGCTTCCTGGCTCAGTACGCGCGGGCGCTCGGGCTCGACGGCGAGCGGGTCAAGGAGACGTACCTGGCGCGGTTCCGGGCCGCCCGCGGCCCCAGCGCCGACGAAGAAGACGAAGCGCGCCCCAAGTCTTGACCCGGGGGCGCGCATCTCCCACGATCCGGGCATGGCAACTCTGATCGACAACCCCAAGCGCGCCCGCCAGCTGGCGCGTGCGATTGCTTCGGACCTGACGCTGTACCACGAGCCGAAGATCCTCGAGGGGATTGCCAACGACAGCCTGTTCGAGGCGATGGCGGAGGAGATCAACGAGGGCCGCGAGCTGTTCAAGAGCCGCGTCACCGAGGACATCTTCGGCCAGCACATCTACGAGCGCGCCATCGTCGACGTGCTCGTCAAGTCGAAGGGTCACGTCAAGTCGAAGATCTGGTAAGCACGCTCAGCGCTTCGCGGGCGGCGACGAGGTCGCCGGGCAGGGGCGCCTCGAAGCGCATGCGGGTCCCGGTCGTCGGGTGCTCCAGCTCGAGCAGCGCCGCGTGCAGCGCCTGGCGCCCGAGCTGGTCCGCCACGGCCGCCAGCGCGCGGGGCGGCTTGCCGTAGAGCGGATCGCCGAGCAGCGGCCAGCCGTGGTCGGCCGCGTGCACCCGGATCTGGTGGGTCCGGCCGGTCTCGAGCCGGAACCGCATCACCGAGGCCACCGCCGGCTTCCGCGCGTCGGCGTCGGCCCCGAGCCGCTCGCTCGTC
>DASWOO010000891.1:0-5059 GCA_036404335.1 Kofleriaceae bacterium | reverse complement strand
CGCGCGCGGCTGCACTTCCTGTACGGCTCGCTCAGCGCCGAGGAGCCCGCGATGCGCGCCCAGGCCGAGGACGCGTACCGCAAGGGCCTGGCGTTCCAGCCGGGCAACACCGCGGCGGCGTGCCGGCTCGCGCTGCTGATGCTCGACCGCGGCGACCAGGCCGGCGCGCTGGCCGAGATCGAGCGCACGCTGCGGATCGACGCCAGCCACGGCCTGGCCTGGCGCAACGCCGCGCGGATGCTCGACGCGCAGTCGCCGAGCCTGGGCGTGATCGTCGGCCGGCTGCTCGACGCCGCCAACCCCGGCGCGGGCAGCGCCGCCGGCGGCGTCGCGCCACGGCTGGTGACCGCCACCGCCGAGGTCACCCGCCACGACGTGCTCGCCGGGGTGTACGCCCACGGCCACCGGGTCAAGAACCTGCTCGGCATCATCGGCGCGCGCGCGCGGTCGGTGCGCAAGCTCGCCGGCGCGGGCGAGATGGCCGGCGTCCACGACCGGCTGCGTGACCTCGAGGCCGACGTCACGGCGCTGTACGAGGAGTGGGCGCAGTACCTGCGGTCGATGCAGGCGCCGACCCCGACGATCGAGCTGGTGCCGCTGTCGCCGCTGCTCCACGAGGTGATCGTCGCCGCCCAGGCCCGGACCCAGCACATCCCGATCGCGCTGGAGACCCCGGCGGGTCTGCCCGACGTGCGCGGCGACCGGATGCTGCTGCGCGAGGCGATGCTGAACGTCGTGTCCAACGCGGCCGAGGCCTGCGCGGTGCCGGGCCACGGCGAGGTCCACGTCCGGGTCCGCGCGATCGTCGCGCCGGGCGGTAGCACCGCGCCGCTGGTCGAGCTGGTCGTCACCGACACCGGGCCGGGCATCCCGCGCGCGCACCTCAGCCGGCTGTTCGTGCCCGGGTTCACGACCAAGGAGACCGGCTCGGGCGTCGGCCTGGCGATCGCCGAGCGCGTGGTCGCCGCGCACCACGGCCGGATCACGGTCGACTCCGAGGAGGGGCGGGGCACGACGATCACGATCACCTTGCCGACCGACAAGACGGGCCTGCAGCAGCTGCCGCTGTGGACCTCAGCGGAGCGCGGGCTGTGACGATCGGGACGATCGTCTGCGTCGACGATCAGGCCGAGGTCCGCCGCCTGCTCGGCGATGTGTTCCGGGTCCGCGGCTCGCACGTCGTTGGCTTTGACGACGGCGAGGACGCGATCGCGTGGCTGGGCAGCAACGACGCCGACCTGGTCGTGCTCGATCTCGACCTGGGGCCCGGCCGGCGCACCGGCATCGAGATCTGCCGCACGCTGCGCGGCCGGCTGCCCGACCTGCCGATCATCATGCTGACCGGCCACGGCACGATCGACGACGCGGTCGCCGCGGTGAAGGCCGGCGCGGTCGACTTCATCACCAAGGATCCCTACCTCGAGGACAAGCTCGAGATCTCGGTCGAGAAGGTCGAGCGCATCCTGCAGCACGCGCTCGACCGCAAGCGGCTCGAGGACGAGAACCGCGAGCTGCGCGCGACCAACGAGCGGCTGCGCAAGGCCGCCGGCCGACGCTGGCAGATCGTCGGCGACTCGTCGGCGATGCGCCAGGTGATGACCAAGATCGAGCGGGTCGCGCCGGTGCCGCGCCCGGTGCTGGTGCTCTGGCCGCGCGGCACGGGCAAGGAGCTGGTGGCGCGCGCGATCCACACGCTGTCGCCGCGCGCGTCGGAGCCGTACATCACGATCAACTGCGCGGCGGTCGCCGAGAGCCTGCTCGAGAGCGAGCTGTTCGGCCATGAAGAGGGCGCGTTCACCGGCGCCACCAAGCAGAAGGAAGGCAAGTTCGAGCTGGCCGACGGCGGCACGCTGTTCCTCGACGAGATCGGCAACATGTCGCTCGAGTTCCAGGCCAAGATCCTGCGCGTGCTCGAGTACCAGCGGTTCGAGCGGGTCGCGGGCAGCGAGTCGATCCAGGTCAACGTCCGGGTGATCGCGGCGACCAACCTCGACCTCAAGCAGGCGATGCTCGACGGCAAGTTCCGGCCGGACCTGTACAACCGCCTGGCGTTCGAGGTGATCAACCTGCCGTCGCTCACCCAGCGCATGCAGGACGTGCCGGTGCTCGCCGCGCACTTCCTCAGCCGGTTCCGGCTGGAGGTCGCCGGGATCAGCGCCAAGGAGATCAGCGCCGGCGCGCTCGATCGGTTCGCGTCGTACGACTACCCGGGCAACGTCCGCGAGCTCAAGAACATCGTCGAGCGCGCGGTGTACATGGCGCAGGGCGAGGTCCTCACCGGCAGCGACGTCGACGCCGCGCTGCCGCCCGAGGCGGCGCTCGCCGCCTCGGTCGCGCTGCCGTTCGCCGACGACGCCCGGATGCCGCTGCCCGATCGGGTCGACGCGTTCGAGGCCTGGCTGTGCAAGGACGCGCTCGAGCGCACGCGCTACAAGCAGAAGGAAGCCGCGGCGCTGCTCGGGCTGTCGTACGACCAGTTTCGCCAGCGCTACCGCAAGTACGGCCTGGGCAAGGATTAGGGTCCACCCGGGGCCTACGGTAAGCTCGAGCCATGGGCATCTTCTCCCGGATCAAGCAAGGCGTGTCGAGCAGGGCCAACGCGGCGATCGATAAGGCGCGCGACCCGGCCAAGGAGATCGACCAGGCGATCTTCGAGCTCGAGGATGGCCGCAAGAAGGCCCTGGCCGAGCTGGTGTCGTACAAGACCACCGCCAAGCAGCTCGAAGCCGACGTCGAGAAGCACAAGGCCAAGGCGGCCGAGTGGGAGCGGCGGGCGATGCTCGCGGTCAAGGCCGGCGACGACGAGGCCGCCAAGCTGGCGCTGCGCGAGAAGAAGACCGCCGAGACCGAGGCGGCCAAGATCGAGCACGACAAGCACGAGGCCGCGAGCTACGCGATCGAGCTCAACAAGAGCCGCAAGGAGTTCGAGACCAAGCTGCAGCTGCTCAAGATGCGCAAGGGCACGCTGGCGACCCAGCTCGCCGTCGCGCGCTCGGCCGGCGGCGACGCGTTCGGCCACGACACCTCGGTGTGGGACCGGTTCCAGGCCGCCGAGGACCGGATCGACTCCGAGGCGGTCGCCAGCGAGGTCGACGCCGCGATGCGCGGCGAGGAGGCCGAGGCCGGCGCGCTCGACGCCAAGATCGCCGCGCTCGCCCCGGGCGAGGCCGCCGGCGGCGCGCCCGACGATGCGCTGTCGCAGCTCAAGCTGAAGATGGCCGAGCAGAAGGCCGCGAAGCAGAACCAGCTGGCCCCGGGCGACAGCCCCAAGCAGTCCGACAAATGAGCTTCGGCCCCGCCATCACCACCGGCGCCGCCCAGGCGGCCGGCGCCACCGGCCAGGAGATCGACGAGGCGCTGTCGACCCGGCTGCGCGATCTCGCGCTCGTCGAGCTCGACGCGCTGCTGCTCGGCCACCAGCCGCAGCCGCTGATCGCCGCGTTCGCCGACGACGTCGCCGATGCGCTGCGCGAGGCGCGCACCCGGATCGCCGCGCTGCGCGCCCAGCTCGGCGGCGCCGACCCGCTCGCGATCCTCGACGTCGCGCCGCGCCAGCGCGCCTCGGACGCGGCCGCCGCCGGCGTCGACCGGATCCGCGCCCGGCTCGCGGCCCAGGCCGACGCGTCGCGCTCGCTGGCCCGGCTGACCGACCTGGCGGCCAACCTGATCGGCAAGCTGTTCGAGGCCGACCGCCGGCGCTAAGCTAGCTCTGGATCCAGCCGCCGTGGCGGCGGGCGCACACGGCGCGCTCGCCGGCGTCGAGCTGGAACAGGTGCAGCCACTCGTTGTCGACCAGCGCCCGGACGTGCGGGTGCCGGTCGAGCACCTGGTCGATCGCCGCGCGCGGCGCCTCGATGAACACCGCGAGCCGGAGCGGGGCGTGGATCCAGTGCTCGCCGTCGTGCAGCGACTGCAGCGCCAGGCCGATCCGCAGGTCGCCGGCGTTGCCCTCGAGCACGCCGAGGTGGCCGCCGACGATGTTGTGCAGCACCTTGTCGCCGCAGCCGTAGCGCCGGTTGTCGACGGTCGAGGCGTAGTACTGGAAGTTGATCCAGTGGCTGACGACCACGGGGCCGGTCACGATCGCCTCGAGGATCGTGTAGTCGGGGTCGTCGGCGAACCGGTAGTCGTGGAGGAACGCCCGGCCCTGGAGATCCATGTGCCGGCTGCGCTCGCGCGGCGCGACGATCATCATCGCGTTGCCGGCGAGCCCCCACTCGGGCCGGACCTCGGCCCAGTTGCGCGCGCGCTTGATGACCGCGGCGTGCAGCTTGGCGTCGGGCAGCTCGCCCAGGCCCAGCCGCGGCGCCCGCTCGCGCCGGGTCGCGGTGCTCGCGCGCTCGAGGATCGCCCGGACCTCGGCGAGCTCGGCCTGGTGCCCGGCCGCGCTGGCGGTCTCGACGAACAGCTGGACGTCGTCGGTCGTGGTGTTGTGCAGCGCGCCGACGAACAGCGTGGTGTCCGGCACCTCGATGCCGCGCGCCGCGAGCCCGGCGCGGACGGCCTCGTCGTTGAACAGCGCCGCCGCCGCCCGGGCGTTGACGTCGCCGGGCTGGCCGCAGCACGCGCCGCAGTCGAGGCCGGCGGCGTGCGCGTTGTTCTTGGTCTCGCTGCCGTGGCCGACGAGCAGCACGACGCGCGCGAACTGCGAGGTCAGGCCGATCGTCCGCAGGAAGCTCTCGGCGATCTGGCAGCGGTCGTCGGCGGTGACCGCGGTGCCGTCGACGTGGCTGGTGATCCGCGGCAGCCGCGCGTGGTGCTCGCGCTCGGTCAGCCCGGCGCGATCGTGGTGATCGGGCCGGAGGTCGCGCTCGCCGAACGCGTCGTGATACAGGTTGCGCGCGAAGAACAGGCCGATCGAGTCGACGAACGCGAAGCTCGACAGCGAGCTCGACTTGAACGCCTTCCACGCGTTGGCGGCCTCGAGCCGCGCCCGCCGGGTCTTGCCCAGGGCCTTGGACACGTGGGTGTCGGTCACCCGGTACTTCGGCGCCAGGAGCCCGGGCAGCTGCGGCCGCGCGTCGTCGGCGGCGAGCTGGGCGTACTCGATCGGCACGCC
>DASWOO010000890.1:0-4536 GCA_036404335.1 Kofleriaceae bacterium | reverse complement strand
TGGTCGTTCGGCGGCGACCGCGAGAAGTTCACGCTGCAGGAGATGACCGACGTGTTCTCGTGGGACCGGATCTCGCTCGGCGGGCCGGTGTTCAACCTCGAGAAGCTGACCTGGCTCAACGAGAAGTACATCCACGAGCTGTCGGTCGACGAGCTCGCCGACCGGGCGATCGCCTGGCGGATCAACCGCGACTACCTGCGGTCGATCATCCCGCTGGTCCAGAAGCGGATCCGCAAGCTCGACGAGCTGATCCCGGCGACCGAGTATCTGTTCTCGGGCGACCTCGACTACACGCCGGTGCTGGCGCAGATGGCGGTGCCCGAGGTCGCGCCGGCCGACGTCGCCAAGGCGCTCACCGCCTACGTCGAGCGGTTCGAGGCCCGGGTCGGCTGGACCAAGGAAGCGCTCGAGGAAGAGGCCAACGCGTGGATCGCCCAGCTCGGCTGGAAGACCAAGCACGCGTTCATGCTGCTGCGCGTCGCGGTCACCGGCCGGACGGCGACGCCGCCGCTGTTCGAGACCATGGTCGTGCTCGGTAAGGAGATCACGCGGCGCCGGCTGCGGCGAGCGGCCGAGGCGCTGGCCAAGGCCAAGTAATGCGCGGCGTCCTGCTATCGGGTGGGGCCGTGATCGCCGGGCTCCTCGCGATCGCGCTGGCGATGCGCTGGCTGCGGCTGCCGAGGTTCCTGCGCGCGGTGTCGATCGACCAGTGGCGGGCGATCGACGCCGAGACGGTGCGCACCCCGGACGACGCCGGCCGGGCGAGCCTGGCGGTGCTGATGGTGCTGTTGACGGTCGCCGGCGTGCTGACCTTGCAGGAGTACCTCGGCGGCCACGACACCTACGAGCGGCTGTTCCCGCGCGATGGCTCGCGCTACTGGGAGCTGCGCGGCTACGCCTGGTGGTCGGGCTGGCGCGTGCTGGGCTACGTGCTCGTGCCGATGGCGGTGCTGGCGTGCCTGCCGGGCCAGCGGATCCGCGACTATTACGTCTCGCCGCGCGGCACGATCCGCCACCTGTGGATCTACGGCGTGCTGTTCGCCGCGGTGCTGCCGGCGGTGATCCTGGCGAGCCGGATGCCTGCATTCCGCGAGACCTATCCGTTCTACCGGCTGGCCAATCGCTCGTACGAAGATCTCTTGATGTGGGAGCTGCTGTATGGCGCGCAGTTCCTGTCGCTCGAATTCTTCTTCCGCGGCTTCATCCTGCAGGGCCTGCGGCCGGCGCTGGGCGCCAACGCGCTGTTCGTGATGCTGGTGCCCTACTGCATGATCCACTACGGCAAGCCGTTTCCCGAGACGATCGGCGCGATCGGCGCCGGCCTGATCCTCGGCACGCTCGCCATGCGGACCCGCTCGATCTGGGGCGGCGTGCTGATCCACGTCGGCGTCGCCACGACGATGGACGTGCTCGCGCTCGCCGGCTGCCCGCCCATCGGCGGGCCCTGTCACTGACCGAAAAGGGGTAGGGGCAGTAGCTTGCTCAGCTACTGCCCCAAAATGAGCACGACCGTCCGACCGTAGGGCGTTCTATCCCCTACGCATTTGCGTAGGTGGGCTCCACATAATCCTTCGGGCTTCCCGACGAGCGGGCGTGCTCACCCAGAACAGAGGCAGATCCCTAGATAGCTATTGTAGGAGACAGATTTGCCCCGCGTCTCGCATCAGACCGCCGGTGCTCAAGAACCAGACTAAGGACTGCCACGTTCGCCGTCAACCCAAAATCTTGCGGCGCGCGTGAGTCGCAGAGAACGAGCGTGGCGCGCGCGACGTCACCTCAGCGGTTGACGTCGTGCGGCTTGATCTCGTGCGCCGGCGCGGTCTCGCGCCAGTTCGGCCCTTCGCCGCCCTGCTTGGCGGTCGAGCGGATGCCGCGGTTCATCATCGATTCCTTGGTCTCGATCGCGTTGGCGCGATCCTCGACCGGCTTGGCATGTTCGCCGGTGTCCATGCGGATCGCGTCGCACGGGCAGGCCTCGACGCACAGGCCGCACACCACGCAGCGCAGCTCGTCGATCTCGAAGATCGCCGGGCGCTTCTCGATGCCCTTGCTGTCGCTCTCCTCGGGCACGATCGTGATGCAGTGCGCCGGGCACACGGTCGGGCAGCACATGCACGCGACGCAGCGCACCGCGCCGTCCTCGCGCAGCATCAGGCGGTGAAGGCCGCGGAACCGCTCCGGGTACTTGACCTTCTCTTCGGGGTACTGGACGGTCTCGATCATGTTCTTGCCGTCGTCGCTCAGCGGCGGCGCGCCGGCGTGGTTGCGCGACGCCAGCTTGCGCAGGGGCTTGAACAGGTTGGTCGCGAAGTGCCTGAGCGTGATGCCCAGGCCCTTGGTGGTCGCGGCGAGGAAGTTGACGTCCTCCTCACCGGGCCGGCTGACCTGGATCGTGCGGACCCGCGGGTGGCGGTCGGAGACCGAGAGCACGACGGGACCGTCGTGATCGTCGTGGCCGCCATGGTGGCCGTGATCGTCATGTGCTGCGGACATCTCAATTCCCCATGAAGATGAGCTTGATCAGGGCCGTGACCAGAATGTTGGCCAGCGACAGCGGCAGCAGCAGCTTCCAGCCGAGGTTCATCAGCTGGTCGGCGCGGAACCGCGGCAGGGTCCAGCGGATCAGCAGCTGGAACGACGACAGCAGGATGACCTTGGCGCCGAACGCACCGAACTGCATCGCGACCACCGCCCAGTGCGGCAGCAGCGCGACGTAGCCGCCGATCGAGGCGTGGGTCGACGGATCGATCTCGCCGGCGATGCGGAAGCCGTCGGGATCGAGGAACGGCACCTGCCAGCCGCCGAAGAACACGGTCGCGATCACCGACGAGATGAACACGACCTCGATGAACTCGGCGAGGAAGAACAGGCCCCAGCGCAGGCCGGAGTACTCCACGAAGTAGCCGATGATCTCGGGCTCGCCCTCGGGGATGTCGAACGGCGCGCGCTTGGTCTCGGCGATCGCCGCGGTGAAGAACAGCACGAAGCCGACCGGCTGCCACAGCCACATCCAGTTGAGCGGGTGGGCGGGCGACATCGTGGCGACCGCGCCGTGCGCGACGATCGCGCCGGGCTCGAGCGTGCCGGTGACGAGGAACGTGCCCATCAGCGCGAGGCCCATCGCGACCTCGTACGACATCATCTGCGACGAGCTGCGCAGGCCGCCGAGCAGCGCCCACTTGTTGTAGCTCGCCCAGCCGGCGATGGTGCCGCCGTAGTTCGCGATGGTCAGCACCGCGAAGTAGAAGATCAGCCCGAAGTCGATCGAGAAGATCTGCATCCGGATCGAGTCGGCGTACTCGATCGCGCCCGGATCCGACGCCAGCTGGATCGGGTCGATGATCTGGGTGAACTGGTGCGGATAGATCGTCGGGCCGAACGGGATGATCGCGAACGCGATCAGCACCGGCGCGAGCGCGAGCACCGGCGCCAGCGCGAACAGGCCGCGGTGGACGTTGGCCGGGATAAAGTCCTCCTTGAAGATCATCTTCAAGGCGTCGGCGACGAAGTGCAGGATGCCCTTGATCTTGATCGGGCCGATGTTGGCGCGGTTGGGACCGAGCCGGTCCTGCATCATCGCGCTCTGCCGACGCTCGGCCCAGGTCAGGAGCGACGCCAGCGGCATCACCAGGGCGAGGACGAGGAACACCCACTTGAGGGCGGGGAAGTCGAGGATCGCGTAGACCAGACTCATACTAGCCTCGGCTCCCGGCGAACCGCAGCGCGAGCGGCCGGGCGTCGCGCGCCCAGGTCAGCGAGCTCCACGCCGACACCGCTTGCGTCATGTCCTTGAACACCTCGCGCGCGTGCGCGTAGGCGAGCTTGTGGCCGGTGGCCTGGGCGAGCCGGACCACGGCCTCCCACCCCGGCAGCGCCTGGCCCGGCGCGACGAACGCGGCGTGCATCCGCTGGACGAGGCCATCGTGGTTGGTGATCGTGCCCGAGACCTCGGCCCACGCCGCGGCGGGCAGGGCGATCCGGGCCGCCCTGACCGGGCCGACCTCGTGGCTGGCGATCGCGATGATCGACAGCTCGGCGAGCGCGGCGTCGTCGACGCCGGGCAGCTCGCTGCCGAGCATGACCAGGGTCCGGATGTCGGCCGACAGGTCGCCGACCGGCGCGACGGGCAGGCCGAGCGCGCTGGCGATCGCCGCGACGCCCGCGGTGTTGGGGTTGACGTCGTCGGTGCGCAGCCGGCCGTCGGCGCGGCCCGGCACGGGCGGCTTGCCCGCGGTGTAGACGCTGGCGCCCCACGCCTTGGCGAGCTTGGCGAGCGCGAAGTTGTCCTCGTTGGTCGCCTCGGCCGACAGCACGACGCCGATCGCCCTGGCGCCATTCGACAGCGCCGGCGCCAGCTGATCGGCCGCCGCGCGGATCGCGCGATCCCAGCCGGCGGGCAGGCCGTCGATCACCGCGCCGGCGAGCCGCTGCTCGCGCAGCGCGTGGTACGTGAACCGGCCCTCGTCGCACATCCAATAGCTGTTGACGTCGGGGTTGAGCCGCGGCACCAGGCGCCACGCCCGGCCGTGCTTGTGG
>DASWOO010000889.1:0-4097 GCA_036404335.1 Kofleriaceae bacterium | reverse complement strand
CTGTTCGCCTGCCACAGCGGCGCGACGCCGAGCCCCGCGCCCGAGCCGGGGACCACGCACGTCGCGCCGGCCCCGGTCGCCCAGGCGCCGGCCCCGGTACCGGCGCCCGTACCTGCGCCCACACCGGCGGCGGCGCCGGCTGCCGCGCCGCCGGCCGCCGAGGGCACCGACTTCCTCGCCGACGCCCGGCTGCTGTACCGCGTCGCCGCGTGCGGTGGCGCCGACGCGCCCTTGCCCGAGGATCTGACCAAGGGCGACGGCAAGCTGACGGCCAAGCTCGAGCCGATCGTCAGCGCGCACTGCAAGCAGATCCTGTCGCGGATCGCCGAGTTCCGCACGACCTACTTCGACAAGGGCCGGGCGTGGTTCGAAAAGGTCGTCCCCCGGGACGTGCCACGGACCGTGGTGTACCCGTTCGGCGGCGGCGACCTGCTGTCGGCGCTGGTCGCGTTCCCCGATGCCACCGAGTACACGACGATCTCGCTCGAGATGGCCGGCGACCCGCGCCGGCTGCGGACGCTGAGTCCCGGCGCGATCGAGCGCAGCCTCGGCGGCCTGCGCGCCGAGATCGGCGGCCTGATCTCGGTCGGCTCCAACACCAGCGAGAACCTGTCCAAGCAGCAGCGCAACGACCTGCCGGGCCAGGTCAGCTCGTTCCTGCTCGGCCTCGTCGCCGGCGGCTACGAGCCGGTCGCGATGCGCTACTTCTCCCTCGACGACCACGGCGCGATCCACTACCTGACGCAGACCGAGATCGACGAGATCGACGAGGCGGCCAAGAAGTCGCAGCCCAGGAGCCTCAAGCACGACTGGCTGTCGCCCAACTTCTCGCCCGCGTTCGCCAACGTCGAGATCCAGTTTCGTAAGGCCGGCGTGCCCGACGCCGAGCTCAAGACCCACCGCCACATCGGCTGGAACCTCGGCGACAAGTACCTGACCGACCACCCCGAGGTCATCAAGCACCTCGAGACCAAGGGCCCGGTCACCCTGCTGACCAAGGGCGCGAGCTACCTATTGTGGCGCGGCGACTTCTCGACGATCCGCAACTACATGCTGGGCCACCTCGCGTGGATGCTGTCGGACTCGACCGGGATCACGCCGGCGTTCGCGAAAAAGGCCGGCATGGTCCAGGAGACCTACGGCCACTACAACGGCGCGTTCCTCGAGGGCACCGACCCGGCGCAGGACGACGCGTTCGTCGAGCTGTGGAAGGCGCAGAAGACCCGCCGGCTGCCGTTCCGGTTCGGCTACGTCGACAAGGACAAGCAGGCGCACCTGATCGTCACCCGGCCCAAGGCCTGATCGCCTAGTGCCACACGGCGTAGATCTCGCGCAGCGCCCACAGGAAGTAGCTGATCGTCACCGCCGCGGCGAGGATCGGCTCGACCAGCCGCCACGGCGAGGGCCCGCGGCCGACGTCCTGGCGCGCGGTCCACGCGATGCGCGCGGCGCGCTCGGCATCCAGATCGGGCGCGGTCAGCTGGCGGGCGAGCGCGGCGAGCTGGTGGACGTCGTCGTCGGGCGTGGGCTGGCTCATGACATCCTCCACGCCGCCGGCGCGTGCTCGCCGAGCGCGTCGGCAAGCTGGGCCCGCGCCCGGGCCAGGCGCTGGCGGATCGCCTCGGGCTTCTGGCCGAGGATCTCGGCGACCTCGGCCGGCGCCAGGCCCTCGACCCCGACGAGCAGCGCGACCTCGCGGTAGGCCGGGGCGAGCTCGGCCAGCGCGCGCTCGAGGGCGAGCTGGGCCTGCGAGTCGGCGAGCGCCTCGAGCGGCGAGCGGTCGCCGGCCGGCGGCTCGCGGCGGGGCAGGTCGCCGGCGAGCTGGCCGCGCACCGCCTGGGCCCGCGCCCAGCTGACCACGAGCCGGTGCGCGACCGTGAACAGCCACGGCCCGAGCCGGGTATCGGCCTCGAGCGAGGTCGCGTGCCGCGCCAGCCGCAAGAACGTGTCCTGGAGCAGATCCTCGGCGACGTCGCGCCGCCGCGTCATCCGCACGAGGTACCCGTACAGCCGGCGGCGATAGCCGGCGAACACGCGATCGAACGCGGCCGCGTCGCCGCGGCGCAGGCCGTCGACCCACGCGCGCTCGCCGTCGGGCTCCTCACCATGCATCGCCAAGACGCACCACCACGCCCAGCGTGACAGCCCGAGTGACCGCCGGTTGCGCGCAAAGATCGCCGCGACTTTGTCGTCACGCGCGACGGCCGGCCGCGTTTGCCGGCGCAGGAGGACACGATGCTCAAGTTCATGATGATCGGCGGCTACAACATGTGGATCCTGATGGGGATCGGCGCGGTCATGGTGGTCACGGCGATCCGGTTCGCGCGCGCCGCGGACGCGCAGCGACTCTCGATGCTGCGCACGCTCACGTTCGCGATTCTCACCGCGGCGGTGACCGGCTTCTTCTCGGGGCTGATCAAGACGTGCCTCAGCATCGAGCACGGCGATCCGGCCCAGATGGCCGAGCGCCTGCCCCAGGTCGTGATCGGCTTTGGCGAGTCGTGCGCCAACCTGGTGCTCGGCGGCTCGTTCGTGGTCGTGACCTGGCTCTTGATCGCGGTCGGGGTCCGGCGGATGCCCGATGACCCGATGCGCCTGTGATCGGCCGCAAATTTGCGACACCGATCCCCCACGTGGTACCGGCTTGGAGGCGCCAGCTGCACCTGGCGAACGTTCTTCAGCCAAGGATGTGCCATGCGAGCTGCGCTGATCTCGATGCTTGCCCTCGGCTGCGGCGCTGCCGCGGCGCGCGACCGCGACACCCTGTCGGAGGCGATCACTTCGTACAACGACGGCATGCGCTGGGAGCGCTATTCGGTCGCGGCCAACGCGATCCCGCCGCGCGAGCGCTCGCAGTTCGTCGATGACATGGACGAGCGGTCGCACGAGGTAAAGATCACGGAGTACGACGTGGTGCGCGTCGATCCCAAGGGCGAGCACGCCGCCCGGGTCCAGATCAAGATGAGCTGGTACAAGACCGCCGAGGGCACCGTCCACGAGACCTCGGCGATCCAGAGCTGGGAGCGCCATGGCAAGGCCTGGTGGATGGTCGAAGAAACTCGCTTGCGCGGCTCGGAGATGCCCGGGCTGGCCGAAACGGCGGAAACGGCGATCCGGGCACCGACGAAGGCCGGGCCGATGTAACATCGGCGTCCGGTGTCGCAGAGCGACTTCGTCACCCGCGGCCAGGCGCTGGTCAGCTCCGGGCAGTACCAGGAGGCCGTCAAGGTCTGCCGCCTGGGACTGCTCGGCCGGCCAACCACGGTCGAAGGTCGGGTCGTGCTCGGCCAGGCGCTGCTCGCGCTCAAGCGATTCGACGAGGTGCTCGCCGAGATGCGGGTCGCGCTCGAGCTCGACCACACGTCGGTGCCGGCCCAGGTGCTCAAGGGCGAGGCGCTGCTCCGCAAGGGCGACGGCGCCGGCGCGATGGACGTGCTGGGCGCGCTGCGCAGCCAGGGCGTCGCCGACCAGCGGGCGCTGCAGCTGATCGCCGAGGCCGAGCGGATCGCCGGCCGGTCGCCGCCGAACGCGAGCGCGACGATCCCGCGGCAGGGGCCGCATCCGGGGGCGGGCGCGGCGGCGCCGCCGGCCGATCCGGCGACCAAGCACTATCCGGCGGCCGATCCGTCGCCCGACGGCAAGGATGATCCGGACGATGATCCGGACGCTGATCCGGACGACGGCCCGGGCGACAACCCCCACCAGCCGGAGGACTCCGGCGGCGAGTTCACCCGGCCGACCTCGCTGGCGGCGCCGGCCGCGCGAAAGCGCCCGGCGCCGGCGCCGTTGCATCGCGAGAACACCCCGCCGCCGGCGGTGCTGGCGGTCGGCGATCGCTCGGGGACGATGGAGGTCGACCCCGACCACGATGGTGTCGAGCTGCGGCCGGGCGACGACGACCTCGGCGAGCTGATCGCGCCGCCGCCGTCGCGCCAGATGTCGGCGCAGATGTCGGCCCAGAAGGTGTCGGCGCAGATGTCGGCCCAGAAGGTGTCGGCGCAGATGTCGGCCCAGAAGATGTCGGCCCAGATATCGGCCCAGAAGATGTCGGCGCAGAAAATGTCGGCGCAGCGGCCCGAGCCGCAGCGCAACCGCGG
>DASWOO010000888.1:0-1790 GCA_036404335.1 Kofleriaceae bacterium | reverse complement strand
GCTGGCGCGAGGCCCAGTTTGCCGACAGCTCCGCGGTCACGCGCGGCGGCCCGGTCGTCGAGCAGATGCACTTCACGCCCGGCATCCCGCTGAGCGCGACTGTCACGGCTTCGTACCGACTGTGATGCCCGCCTGACTCGGTGATCCGCCCCGGCGGACGACATGCCCCCCGACAACACCGCGACGGTCAAGCCTTACGTGGTGAGACCCCGGCGCGCACGCGGCCCGCGCTCGCGCTCGATGTCACGACCGCCGCCGACATCTTGCAGTGGGCGACGAGCCACGCGATCGCGTGTCAGACCAAGCATGCCGGCACGCGTTCACGGACTACCGCGCGGTCGTGCGCGCGACCAACATGGGCGATGGCTTCGTCCTGACCGAAGAATACGCGACGCTCGTCGACTGATCGCGGCCGGTCGGCGGGCGTGGCCTCAGCCGGCGGCCCGCGGGCGCTCGGCTGCGAGCGTGCCGATCACCTCGGCCAGGCCGCTCGGCCGCAGGTGCTTGACCAGGACGTGGGGGCGGGCGTGGGCGACCGCGGCGCGGCGGGCGGCTGCGACGCCGCCGTGGCTGTTGGGGTCGGTGATGATCACGACGACGTCGGCGCGGCGGACGGCAGCCTCGATCTCGCCGAAGCCGCGGCCGCGGATCCGGCCGTCGTGGTGCTCGAGCTCGACGCCCGCCGCCTTGCCGGCGCGGCCCCACAGATCACCTGCGCGAGACAGGCCACCGACGACGGCGACACGGGTTCGATGCGAGCTGGACATGGCGGGCTCCTGAGCGGCCGAGGTTGACGAAAACGGCCTGTCCGTTATATTAGACATGCATCCAGCAAACGGAAGCCACGAAATGCATCGACTGCGCGTGAGAAGCTGGCGACCATGGATCGTCGGTTCTCGTTCGCCTCGGTCGTGCTGAGCTACTTCCTCGTCGGCGGTGGGATGTTCTCCGCGACGCTGCTGGCCGCGCTGCTGCACCTCCAGGGCAACCACCTGCTGTACGCCCTGCTCGGCGCCGGCGCGTTCGTCGGCGGGTTCATCGCCGCGCGCGCCAGCCGCGGCTCGACGATCCTCGAGCCGGGCATCGGCGCGGTCGCCGTGATCGCGACGATCCTCGGACTGGCCGCGTCGTCGCCGCTCGGCCGGATGATCTGGTCGGGCGCGCAGGACGAGATCGCCAGGTTCATCGCCCTCGCTGGCGGCGCGAGCGTGGCCGGCGCGCTGATCGGCGCGTTCCTGTCGGAGCGGCTGTTCGGCGAGGCGACCCGGTCGTCGGCGCCGTGGCTGCTGTACACCGCGCTGTCGGTGTTCGGCGGCAGCCTCCTGTCGATGATGGTCGTCTCGGTCGCCGCGATCGGCGGCGTCGCCGGCGCGAGCGGCCGCTCGGACACCGAGCTCGGCAGCGCCGTCCTGCTCGGCATGGGCATCGGCTGCCTGCTCGCCGGCCTCGCCGGCGGCGCCTCCGCCCGGACCCGCCCGCTGCTCGCCTCGCTGGTCGGCGGCGCCGCAGGCTGCGCCGGCTTCTTCGTGCTGCTGTCGCGCAGCCAGGGCGACGGCGGCTCGATGTCCGCCGCCCGCGACACGCTGATCGGCCTGGTCATCCTCGCCGTCGGCGGCGGCATCGCCGCGCTGATCGG
The DNA here is from genome assembly GCA_036404335.1 of Kofleriaceae bacterium. Classification (GTDB taxonomy): domain Bacteria; phylum Myxococcota_A; class Polyangia; order Haliangiales; family Haliangiaceae; genus JABFXX01. The sequence goes on along the minus strand of DASWOO010000888.1, from coordinate 154 downwards.
CACCGCGCTTGGCTGGGCCGCGGTTGGCAAGGGCGCCGCCGAGCGCGAGCTGCCGACCGCCCGCGCGACGTATTGACCGGTTAGGCCGGGCCCACGGGCTCGAGCGGGGGTGGTGGAGAGCCTGTGGACGGCTCGTGACCGGCCGCACCCGGGG
>DASWOO010000887.1:0-3885 GCA_036404335.1 Kofleriaceae bacterium | reverse complement strand
CGGCGATCTCGCCGAGGAACAGCCGGGCGTAGATCGCGACCATGCCCAGGGTCAGCACGGCGACCGCGGGCACGGCGCCGCGCTGCTTCAACCAGTCGGCGAGCCGGTCCCACGCGTCGGGGGCGTCGTCCGCATCGGCGGCATCGCGGGCGTCGTCCGCATCGGGGGCATCGCGGGCATCGGGGGCATCGTCCGCATCGGGTCGACCGTCGGGGGGGACATCATCGGGCGCCAGGCTCACGCTGCCTCCAGCAGATCGGCGATCTGATCGTCATCGAACAGCGGCGTCGCGCCGCGGACCCCGGCGACCGCCGCCGCCCACCGGCTGGCGATCCACCCCGAGGTCGCGAGATCCCAGCCCGACGTCATGCCGAACACCAGCAGCGCCAGGTACGCGTCGCCGCAGCCGACGTTGTCGCCGCCGGGCAGCGCTGCCACCCCCGCGACCGCGATCGGCGCGCCGCTGCCGCTGCCGGGCCCCAGGCCGGGATAGATCGTCGAGCCCGCCGCGCCGTTGGTCACCGCAAGGATCCGGTGCCGGCCGTCGGGCGCGACCCGCAGCGCGGCGATCGGATCGCGCCAGCCGAACAGCTGCCCCAGCTGCGCGACCTCGCGATCGTTGAGCTTGATCACGTCGGCGTGCTCCAGCGCCGTCGCGATCGCGTGCGCCGCCTGATCGTTGGGCCGCAGGTTCGCGTCGTAGACCTTCACCACGCGCGCGCCGGCCGCGGCGATCGCCTTACGCCACTCGGCGTGGCCCTCCGCCGTGCGCTGCGCCAGGGTGCCGTAGACCAGCACGCCCGCCTCGTCGATCGCCGCCCGGACGTCCTCGCTGCACGCGATCCACTCCCACGCGCGCCCGGGGTGCAGCGTGTAGCGCGCCTCGCGCTCGGTGACCGCGATCGTGACCTCGCCGGTGGCGCGCTCGCGATCGACCTGGACCAGCGAGGTATCGACCAGCCCGTCGAGCTGGCGCAGCGCGCGCCGCCCGGGCTCGTCGTCGCCGACCCGCGTCACGAGCTGGGCCCAGCCGCCGGCCTGGGCGAGGTGCCACGCGACGTTGCTCGGCGCGCCGCCCAGCACATCCCCCGAGGGATACCGGTCCCACAGCAGCTCTCCCCAGATAACGACCGCGTCAGTTGACATCGTAATGCTTAGTGTAAATACTACACCATAACGCAGTGCCAGGACCAGAAGATCTCTACGGTGGCTCGCTCGCGCTGCTCACCGACTTGTATCAGCTCACGATGGCCTGCGGCTACTGGAAGGCCGGGACAGCGGACCGAGAGGCGGTGTTTCACCTGATGTTCCGACGAGCGCCGTTCGGCGGTGGCTACGCGATCGCCGCCGGCATCGCGCCCGCGATCGACTTCCTGCGCCGGCTGACGTTCCGGCCCGACGACATCGCGTACCTGGCGACCCTGCGCGACGGCGAGGACGCGCCGCTGTTCCCGCAGGGCTTCCTCGACTACCTCGCGGGCTTCCAGTTCGCGTGCACGGTCGACGCGGTGCCCGAGGGCAGCGTGGTGTTCGGCCACGAGCCGCTGCTCCGCGTCACGGGGCCGATCGCGCACGCCCAGCTGGTCGAGACCGCGCTCCTGACCCTGATCAACTTCAGCACGCTGGTCGCGACCAAGGCGGCGCGCGTCGTCCAGGTCTCGCGCGGCGCGCCGGTCATGGAGTTCGGCCTGCGCCGCGCCCAGGGCATCGACGGCGGGCTGTCCGCGTCACGCGCGTCGTACATCGGCGGCTGCGCGGCGACCTCGAACGTGCTCGCCGGCAAGCTGTACGGCATCCCGGTGCGCGGGACGCACGCCCACAGCTGGGTCATGTTCCACGGCGACGAGCTCGCCGCGTTCCGCGCCTACGCCGACGCGCTGCCCGGCAACGTGACCTTGCTGGTCGACACCTACGACACGATCGAGGGCGTGCGTCACGCCATCACCGTCGGCCGCGAGCTGCGCGCCAGGGGCCACGAGCTCGCCGGCATCCGGCTCGACTCCGGCGACCTCGCGCACCTGTCGATCGAGGCCCGGCAATTACTGGACGAGGCTGGTTTTCCAGACGCCAAGATCGTCGCGTCCAACGATCTGGACGAGGTCGTCATCGCCTCGCTGTTCGAGCAAGGCGCGCGGATCGACACCTTCGGCGTCGGCACCCGGCTGGTCACGTCGTACGACCAGCCCGCGCTGGGCGGCGTGTACAAGCTCGGCGCCGCGCGCGACGCAGCCGGCGCCTGGGTCCCGACCGTCAAGCTCAGCGAGCAGCCGATCAAGATCTCCAACCCGGGCGTGCTCGCGGTCCGCCGGCTGCGCAAGGCCGGCGAGCTGGTCGCCGACATCATCTACGACAGCGAGGCGGGCCTGGGCCGCCACGCGCTGTACGACATCGAGGACCCGCTGCGCCCGGCGATCACCCCGGCGTTCGACGAGGAAGCCGACCTGCTGGTCACTTACCTGCGCGCCGGCGCGCCGGTCCGCGAGCCGGACAGCGTCGAGGTCGCGCGCGCCCGCGCCGCCCGCGAGCTGGGCCAGCTGTCGCCGCGCGCCCGGCGGTTCCTGAACCCGCAGCCGTACCCGGTCGGCCTCGATCCGCACGTCCACACCCGCAAGCAGCAGCTGGTCGCCGCCGCGCGCGCCCGGACCGCGGCCGAGCGCAAGCACGAGGACGCGTGACCGCGCCGATCATCTTCTCGACCCAGGCCTACGAGTACCTCGGCCGCGACCTGGCGACCCGGACCGGCTGGGAGCTCGGCCAGATCGCGCGCCGCACGTTCCCCGACGGCGAGCACTACATGCGGCTCGAGACCGACCCGACCGACCGCGACGTCGTGCTGGTCGGCGGCACGATCGACGACGCGGTCACGCTCGAGCTCTACGACCTGGCGTGCGCGCTGGTCATGGGCGGCGCGTACCGGCTGCGCATGGTGATCCCGTTCTTCGGCTACTCGACGATGGAGCGCTCGGTCAAGTTCGGCGAGGTCGTCACCGCCAAGACCCGCGCGCGCCTCCTGTCGTCGATCCCGATGGCGAGCCGCGGCACCCAGGTGTTCCTGCTCGATCTCCACGTCGGCGCGATCGCCCACTACTTCGAGGGCGGGATCCGGCCGATCCACGTCTACGGCAAGTCGCTGGTGATCGCCGCGGCGCGCCGGCTGGGCGGCAGCGACTTCGTCCTGGCCTGCACCGACGCCGGCCGCGCCAAGTGGGTCGAGTCGCTGGCCAACGACCTCGGGGTCGCCGCCGCGTTCGTCTACAAGCGGCGCCACGACGACGCGACCGAGGTCACCGGCGTCTCGGCCCAGGTCAGCGGCAAGCGCGTCGTGATCTACGACGACATGATCCGGACCGGCGGCTCGCTGCTCAACGCCGCGAAGGCCTACCGCGACGCCGGCGCGATCGCGATCGACGCGATCGCCACGCACGGCCTGTTCCCCGGCGACTCGCTGAGCCGGCTGGAGGCCAGCGGCCTGCTCGGCAAGATCGTCGTCACCGACAGTCACCCGCGCGCGGTCGCGCTGCAGAGCGGCTTTCTCGAGGTCGACCGCACCGCGATGCTGCTCACCGAGCATCTGATCTCCAACCGGTAAAACGTCATGAGACTCGTCAAGGTCGCTGTCGCGTGTGTCAACCAGACGCCGTTCGCGTGGGACGAGAACCTCGCCCACCTGCGCGACGCGATCGCGGCCGCGCGCGGCGAGGGCGTGTCGCTGCTGTGCCTGCCCGAGCTGGCGATCACCGGCTACGGCTGCGAGGACGCGTTCTTCATGGACGGCCTGCAAGACCTGGCGTTCGCCCAGCTCGAGGCGCTCGCGGCGATGACCCAGGGCATGGTCGTCGCGGTCGGCCTGCCGCTCTACCACGAGAAGGCGCTGTACGACGCCGC
>DASWOO010000886.1:0-2379 GCA_036404335.1 Kofleriaceae bacterium | reverse complement strand
GGTCAAGACCACGCCGGACGTGCAGCGCGTGCTCGGCCGGCGCATTCGCTTGCTGCGTGAAGACCATCGGCTGAGCCAGCAGCAGCTCGCGGACCAGCTGCATCTGTCGCAGCGCTACATCAGCGAGCTCGAGCGCGGCACCAAGACGCCGAGCCTCGACACCCTCGTGCGCATCGCCCACGTCGGCTTCCAGATCCCGATCGCCGAGCTGTTCTACGACGTCGACGACATCCGCGATCCGATCTGGGACAAGTAGCGGTGCGCATCAATTTGCTACACCCCATTGGGTATCCATCTCCGCTCGCAATTGACTAACCTGGGATTCACCAAGTCGATGACCGATCGCAATCTGGCAGGGCAACGGTTCGGCGAGTTCGTGCTCCGCGAGCAGATCGCCGAGGGCGGCAGCGGCGCGGTCTATCGCTCCGATCAGCCGCGGCTCAACCGCGAGGTCGTCGTCAAGGTGCTGCGCGACGCCCGTCGCCATCATCGCGGCGCGCAGGCGAGGTTCCAGCGCGAGGCCCAGCTGGCGTCGCGGCTCGATCATCCGTTCGCGGTCCACGTCTACGCGTTCGGCCTCGACCACGACACGTGGTGGATCGCGATGGAGCTGGTCCCCGGCATCACGCTCGACGCGTGGCTGCAGCGCCGCGGGCCGATGCCGCTCGAGCAGTTCGCGCCGTTCTTCGAATGCCTGGCCGACGTCGTCCACTGCATGCACGAGCGCGGCATCGTCCACCGCGACCTCAAGCCATCGAACGTGATGGTCGTCCACAGCGGCGACCGGCTGATCCCCAAGCTGCTCGATCTCGGTATCGCCAAGGCGCCGCAGGATTCGCCGCTGGCTTGGCCCGAGGGCTCGCTCGCCGAGAGCCGGCCCAAGGGCGACGTCACGCGCACCGATCCGGCCGCCAAGGACTGGAACCTGACGCCCAGCGGCATCGGCATCGGCTCGTCGGCGTACATGGCCCCCGAGCAGTGGGACAGCGCGAGCACCGTCGGCCCGGCGTCGGACATCTACGCGCTTGGCGTCCTGGCGTACAAGGCGCTGACCGGCCGCGCGCCGTTCACCGGCACGAGCACGGGCGAGTACTACCTGCACCACAAGCAAACGCCGGTACCGCCGGTCGGCGGCGACCTGCCCCGCTCGCTCGACGCGATCTTCCAGCGCGCGCTCGCCAAGCAGCCCGGCGACCGGTACCCGACCGCGCTGGCGTTCGCCGCCGAGCTCGGCGCCGCGATGCGCGCGAGCGAGCGAGCCCTGCTCCGCTCGCACGCCGAGCAATGGCAGACCCAGGCGCGCCCGGCCGCGCTGCTGCTCCAGGGCGATGTGCTGGCCGAGGTCGAGCGCTGGACCGAGCGCACCCGCCCCGAGCTGACGCCGCTCGAGTGCTCGTACTTCGCGTCGAGCCAGCGCCGTGCCCGGCGCGCCGCCCGCCTCCGCCGCGCCGCCATCGTGCTCGCCGCCGTCGCCATCGTCGGCACGTCGCTGGGCGTCCTGCAGTACCGCGCCGCGATGCGCACCGAGCTCGCCGAGCAGCAGACCCGCACCGCGCGCCAGCTCACCGAGGCGACCATCGTGCAGTCCGAGATCGAGCAAGGCCGCGCCGCCCTGCTCCACGGCGAGCCCGAGGCCTTCGCCCACCTCGCCGAGGCCTACCGCCGCGGCGACCACTCGCCGGCCACGTCGTTCATGCTCGCCCGCGCGATCCAGCCGCGGCTGCAGGAGCAGGCCCGCCTCCCGAGCTCGTCGGGCCGCATGTGGTCGGCCGCGTTCTCACCCGACGGCACGCAGATCGTCACCACCGACGAGCACAACGCCCAGCTGTGGGACGCGCAGAGCTTCCAGCGCCAGCACCTGCTGCCGCACGATCAGCAGGTCTTCGGCGCCGCGTACAGCCGCGATGGCACGCAGCTCGCGACCGCATCGGTCTCGACGGTGAAGCTGTGGGATCCCCGCACCGGTCGGCTCCTCCGCGAGCTTCGCCATCCGAGCGCGGGCCGCAAGCCGGTCGAGTACTTCCGGGTCGCGATCTCACCCGACAACCGCTGGGTCGCCGCGATCACGCTCGCCGGCGCGGTCGCGCATCTGTGGGACGCGGCCAGCGGCGAGGTGATCGCCGACATCGCGAACGACGGCTTCGAGCACCCCGGCATCGCGTTTGCCGGCGATGGCCGGTGGCTCGTGACCGGTAGCGGCGACGATGTCCGCGTGTTTGACATGCGCGCGCGAAAGCCTGGCCTCGTCCTGAGCGGCCTCCACGTCCTCCGCTGGGCGCTCGACCCGACCGGCCCCCGCCTGGCGATCGGCACGACGGGCGGCGAGATTTCGATCCGGGACCTCGCGACAGGAGCACCACTTCACATGCTGAGGACGGC
>DASWOO010000885.1:0-6193 GCA_036404335.1 Kofleriaceae bacterium | reverse complement strand
CGCGGCCGGCCGGCTACGAGCGGGTCGACTACGAGGGCGAGCTGGGGGTGGTCATCGGCCAGCGTGTGCGGAAGATCGCGAAGGAGCGGGCGCTCGACGCTGTGCTCGGGTACACGTGCATCAACGACATGACGGTGCGCGACCTACAAAAGAAGGACGGTCAGTGGACCCGGGCCAAGGGCTTCGACACGTTCTGCCCGGTCGGCCCGCGGATCGTCGCCGGGCTCGACCCGCGCAACCTCGCGATCAAGACCCGGGTCAACGGCGTGATCAAACAGGACTCGTCGACGGCGGACCTGATCTTCGACGTCGCCACGCTGATCGCGTTCTGCAGCCAGCACATGACGCTCGAGTACGGCGACATCATCTCGACGGGCACGCCGTCGGGCGTCGGTAACGTCACCCCGGGGGACGAGATCGAGATCGAGATCGAGGGCATCGGCGTGCTGCGCAACCCGGTCATCGGGTGACCGACGACCTCCTCGTCGTCGGGCTCGGCGGCAACATCGGCGCCGAGCGGTCGATCATCGCGCGGTTCGGGCGCGCGCGGTCGGCGCTCGCCCAGCTCGGCGAGCTGCGGTCGGCGCCGCTGTATCGCTCGGCGCCGATCGGCCCGGCGCAGGCGCCGTACCTGAACTCGGCGGTGCGGATCGCCGGGGTTCAGCTGGCGCCGGGCGAGCTGATCGCGATGCTGCTCGAGCTCGAGCGGCTGCTCGGCCGCGATCGGGTCGGCGAGGTCCGCTGGGGGCCGCGGCAGATCGATCTCGACGTGCTGGTCTGGGGCGATCGCGAGCTCGACACGCCGGAGCTGATCGTGCCGCACCCCTGGCTCGCCGAGCGGAAGTTCGCGCTGGCGCCGCTGGTTTCGCTGGTCGGCGAGGGGTTTTCGGTGCCGGGGATCGGGCCGGCCGGGGCGCTGCTCGTGCAGGTCGCGACGCAGGACTGCGAGCAGCTCGGGGCCTGGTAGCGGCGCGATCGCGCGGCCGCGGGCTAGTCTTCCGGATCGGGGTCGTCGAGCTCGGGGTGCGCCGCCTTGTACTCGGTCATCCACTGCGCGAGCTTGGGCATCGCGACCTCGAGCCGCTGCGCGCCCTCGCGCTCGGCGGCCTGGCGCCACGCGAACCGCGCCTCGTCGTGCTCGCCGCGCTGGGCATAGCCGTACGCGCACAGCAGCAGCAGGTCGCGGCCGGCGGTCATCGACAGCCCCTTGCGCATCCGATCGTGGAGCTCGGTGTCGTCGAGCGCGAGCTTGCCCTCGGCGACGCCGAGGTGCATCTCGGCCAGCCAGTACGACAGCCGCAGGACCTCGCCGATCGGCATGCCGCCGCGCGCCTCGAGCACGACCCGGGCTTCCTTGGTCCGGCCCAGCGCGGTCAGCAGGTTGATCTCGGTGTAGTAGGAGAACTGGTACTGGATCAGCCGCGGCGACAGCTTGGCGCGGGCGCGGCGCACGCGATCGAGCGCCTGCTCGCCGCGGCCGTCGAGCGCATCGGCGATCGCGACGCGCAGCTCGGCGAGCGCGCGGACCCGGCTCGGCGCCCACCACGCGCGGGCGACCGGCTCGGCGAGCGCGCGGCCACCGGCGGCGTCGCCGTTGGACAAGGCGACGCTGGCCTCGTTGACCTTCTTGACCGCGCGGACCGTGCCGATGAACCGCGAGCCGAGCATGGCGTAGAACGGGATCAGCAGCGGGAACGACGCGGCGGCGAGCACGACGCCGGCGGCGGTGATCCCGCCGAACGCGACGTACGCGGCGACCTGGCGGTTGCGCACGCCCGACGGGTGCTTCACCTCGCCGTCACGCCCGACGTAGACCAGCTGGCCCTTGCCGGCCTTGTCGAGATCGGTCGCGATCATCGGCCGGAGCGGTACCAGCGCCTGCTCGGACGGCGCGATCGTGCGCGCCGCTGCCGGCACGGGGGCGAGCGCCGGCAGCTTGTTCGGCCACGGGTCCTTGGGATCATCCGCCATGGCAACCTCTAGGCGTCATCGTGCACGCTCCATTCGGTGCCCTGCGGCGTGTCGTGCAGGTCGACGCCGAGCGCGGTGAGCTCGCCGCGGATCGCGTCGGACCGGGTGAAGTCCTTGGCGGCGCGGGCCGCGGCGCGGGCGCCGAGCAGGCCTTCCACCTGGGCGATGTCGACGCCGCGGCGCGCGACCAGCCGGGCGCGGCGCTCGGCGAGGTACGTCCGCGGGCTCGCCGCCAGCACGCCGAGCGCGCCGCCGACGGTGCGCAGGTCGGCGCCGAGCCGCGCCAGGGTCCGGCGCCGCATCGCCTTGTCGATGCCCTTGCCCTCGTCGAGCAGGCGGTTGGCGAGCGCGGCGGCCTCGTACAGCGCGGCCATCACGACCGGCGTGTTGAAGTCGTCGGCGAGCGCGGCGCGGGTCTCGGGGATCAGCTTCTCGGCGTCGGGCAGGACCGCGCCGGCGCCGCCGTCGCCCTGGATCAGGAAGTCATCGATCCGGCGCAGCGTCGTGTAGAAGTACTCGAGCTTCTTGTCGGCGGCCTCGAGGCTGTGGAACCGCGCGTCGGTCACCGCGCCGCTCTCGTCGCGCACCGACTCGAACTCGAAGTCGATCGGCGAGCGGAAGTGGTGCGAGACGCAGAACCAGCGCAGCGCCTCGCCGCCGACCGCGTCCGCGATGTGCGCGCAGTCGACGACGTTGCCCAGCGACTTGCTCATCTTCTCGCCCTTGAAGTTGATGAAGCCGTTGTGCAGCCAGTAGCGCGCGAACGTGTGCGGGCCGGTCGCGCCCTGCGATTGCGCGATCTCGTTCTCGTGGTGCGGGAAGATCAGATCCTTGCCGCCGCCGTGGATATCGAAGGTCTCGCCCAGGTGCGCGGTCGTCATCGCCGAGCACTCGATGTGCCAGCCCGGCCGGCCCTTGCCCCACGGCGAGTCCCACGCCGGCTCGCCGGGCTTGGCCGTCTTCCACAGCGCGAAGTCGCCGGGCGAGCGCTTGCGGCCATCGACCTCGACGCGCGCGCCCGACACCAGGTCGTCGAGCTTCATGCCGCTGAGCTGGCCGTAGCTCGGGAACTTGTGGATCTCGTAGTTGACGTCGCCCTCGACCTGGTACGCCACGCCCGCCGCGATCAGTTTCTCGATCAGCGCGACGATCTCGGCGATGTGGGTCGAGACCTTGGGCTCGACCGTCGGCGGCATCACGCCGAACCGCGCCATGTCGCGGTTGTACTCGTCGGCATAGCGCGCGGCGAGCGCCATCGGATCCTCGCCGCTCTGGTGCGCCCGATTGATGATCTTGTCCTCGACGTCCGTGATGTTGCGGACGTAGCGGACCTCGAAGCCGAGGAACATCAGGCCGCGGCGGATCGTGTCGAACGAGATCGCCGAGTACGCGTGCCCCAGGTGCGCCGGCGCGTACGGCGTGGGGCCACACACGTACATGCCCACCTTGCCAGGCACCAGCGGCTCGAAGGGAACCTTGTCGCGACGGAACGAGTCGTACAACCGAACGGGGGTCACGCTGATCTGGTTGTAGCACTAAGTGGGCAGGGAGACCTCAGTGCCAGCCGATCGCTTTCGGGTCGGTGTCGCCGACGGCGTTGGTCATGTCATCGAGCCAGCGCGCGGTGGCGTCGGGGCCGTCGGGGAGCTCGAGCGACCAGACGAGGAGGCCCTTGGTGGTGCGGGCCTGGACGCGGCGGCCGTCGGGCGAGACCTGCGGATCGCGGAACGGCTCGCGCGACTTGGCGGCGAGGGTCCACTGCTGGCGGGCGAGCGGATCGGCGATCAGGATCGCGCCCTGGTCGGCGACGACGAACAGACCGGTGTCGGGCGACATCGAGAGGTCGAGGCTGGGCAGCGGCGGGAACGCGGCGGTGACGCGATCGGCGGTGGCGCGCTCGAGGGTGAACACCGCGTGGTCGGCGGCGAACACGACGATCCGGTCGGGCCCGGCCTCGGCGAGGTCGAGCAGCGGCCGCGGCGTGCGGGCGAGGCGCTCGACCCGGCCGTCGGCGCGCCAGACGTGGACGTCGGCATCGTGGAGGAACACGACGTCGCCGTTGGCGGCGACCAGGAGCTTGCCGTCCTCGGGCGTCGGCCGATCGTGGCGCGGCACGTGCGCGGCCTGGCCCCCCGCGCCGGTCGCCAGGTTCTTGCGCCACAGGCTGCCGTCGGCGAGCGCGGCGGCGATCCACGGGTGCTGGCCGCGGCCCCACGCGACGCCGAGCAGCTTGGGCGCCTGGTCGGTCAGCGGCGTGCGCCGGTGGGTGGTCAGGTCGTGGACGAACAGCTGGCCGTCGAGCGTGGCGATCACCAGCTTGTCGGGCGTGGCGAACCCCGCGAAGTCGAGCTCGCCGGGCAGGTCCTCGACCGGCTTGCCGGGCACCGCGAGGTGCAGGTGGTGCTGGTCGTCGATCACGGCGAAGGTCGGCGCCTCGGCGCCCGGCGCGCGGATCGCGACCACGTCGTCCTGCTTGTTCCACGCGCCGAGCTCGCGCAGCTTCCCGGTCGCGATATCGACGACGCGCGCCGGCCGGTCGTACGAGCCGCCGACCACGATCTGATCGGCGGTGGCGAACCGGGCGCCGCCCGGCGGGGCCTCGTCGACGCGCCGCGGCTGGTTGTCGGCGAGGTTCCAGACCAGCAGCCGGTCCTCGACCGCGGCGATCAGGTACGGCGCGCGCGGCGAGGCGTACACGCCCTCGACCCGCACGCCCTGCAGCGGCATGTGGCGCTCGCCGTACGGCGACATGACCAGCAGCTCGGCGCTGGCCGCGGCGATCACCGTCCCGCCGCCCGAGGTCGCCAGGCCGACCACGTCGCCGCTCAGCTGCAGGCGGTCCTGCACCGAGGTGTCGTGCGCCTCCTCCTCGCGCGACAGCACGGTCACGCCGGTCGAGCCCAGGACGTAGGTCAGCTTATCGGCGAACGCGACGTGCTGGATGTGCGGCGCGAGCTGGCGCGACACGATCCGCGGCTCGGGCACCATCATCACGCCGAACACGGTCTGGCCGAGCGACTGCTCGACGAGCGCGACCAGGAAGTCGCCGTCCTCGGACCACGCGATCGACTTGCCGTCGCCCTGGGTGACCTGCAGCGGCGGCGCGTCGGGCTGGGTCCGATCGTAGAGCAGCAGGTGATCGCGGCCGGCGAGCGCGAGCCAGCGGCCATCGGGCGAGGGCGACAGGCGCTGGATCGCCTCGGGCACGGGGACCGCGACCGGCGTGGTCCCGGCGAGATCGAGCTGCCACACCGCGCCGCGCAGGTCGACCCAGTAGGCGATCGCGCCGACGATCCCCAGGTCGATGATCGGATCGGCCGCGGCGACCGGGCGCTGCTTGCCGGTCGTCGCGTCGATCACGGTGAGCCGGTTGTCGGTCCACAGCACGATCTGGCGCTCGTCGTTGGCGAACCGCGCCCGGACCTCCTGCTTCATGTCGACGATGATCCGGCTGGTATGCCGGCCCAGCTCGGTCAGGCGGACGACGCCGTCGCTGCCGGCGGACAGCGCGCGCTGGCCGTCGCGCGACAGCTCGAGCGAGCGGGTGTGGCCGGGCGCGGGGATGCCCCAGGCGACGCCGGCGGCGCGGGCCGCGGCGCCGACCGCGCGGGCCTCGCGCCAGTAGCGCTTGGCGAGCCGCTTGACCAGGGCGACCGCCGTCGTCGGGTTGCGCTCGACGAACGACGCGGCCTGCGACAGCTGCAGCGCGTCGGCGCGCAGCCGGGCGTCGCGCTCGGCGGCCTCGGCGGCGCCCTGGGCGGCGCGGGCCTCGGTGGCGGCGGTGTCGGCGCGGTCGCGCTCGATCACGATGCGGACGATCGACAGCGTGCCGACCAGCACCAGGGCGATCACCATCGCGACCAGGCCGCGGTTGCGCTTGACGAACCGGACCAGCTTCTCGCGCCGGGTGTAGTGGTGCGACGCGACCAGCTGGCCGGTGAGGAACCGCTGCAGATCCGAGGCGAGCTCGCGGGCGTTCTGGTAGCGGACCTTGGGATCGTGGGCGAGCGCCTTGTCGACGATCGTCGACAGATCGGGTGGCACGCCGTCGACCAGCTCGCTGATCGGCGTCGGCGGCGCCGCGACCGCGGCCTTCATCATCTCGTCGGCGGTCTTGGCGTAGTGCGGCGGCTTGCGCGACAGCAGGTGGTAGAGCGTCGCGCCGAGCGCGTAGACGTCGCAGCCCTCGGTGACCGGCGCGCCGCGCAGCTGCTCGGGGGCC
>DASWOO010000884.1:0-12895 GCA_036404335.1 Kofleriaceae bacterium | reverse complement strand
GCCTCGATGATCCAGCCGGTGTGGGTCCGCGTGTGCCAGCGATCGACCAGGTAGCGGCCCTCGCCATGCGAGGCCGGCACCGCGGTGATCTTGAGGTCGCCGCGCTGCCAGGACTGCCAGGTATCGAGCGCGGTCGTGGTCGCGCGCTGCGGCAGATCGTCGTCGAGGAATGCGGGGATCCCGTGCGGCACGAGCAGCGGCACGGCGGGCAGCGCGCGCAGCGACGGCAGGTCCAGGTGATCGAAGTGCGCGTGCGAGATCACGATCGCGTCGAGCGGCGGCAGCTCGCCCGGCGTGATCGCCGCGCGCACCCCGCGGGTGATCACGCCGCCGAGCCGGTCGCTGAACACCGGGTCGGTCAGGATCCAGTGGCCGTGGATGCCGACGAGCAAGGTCGCGTGGCCGATCCAGCTGATCGTGATCGCGTCGGGATCGTCGGCCGCGCGCGGCACCTGGACGTGCAGCGCCGGCTCGCGCGGCGTCGCGCAGGCGGCGAGCGCCGTCGCCACCGCGATTGCCATCGTCCTTGCCGCCGAGCCGGGCACGCCGGGACCCTACCCGATCTGCCGGGGTAGACAAACTGGGCGCACCCAGGTTTGCATCCGACGCCATGCTCGACTCTGATAGCGCGGCATGGCCGACGACGCGATCGTGACGATCTCCGGGGTGAGCAAGACCTACGCGAGCGGGTTCCAGGCGCTCAAGCGCGTCGACCTCACGATCCGCCGCGGCGAGATCTTCGCGCTGCTCGGGCCCAACGGCGCGGGCAAGACCACGCTGATCAGCATCATCTGCGGCATCGTCAACCCGAGCGAGGGCACGGTCGTCGCCGACGGTCACGATATCAAGCGTGACTTCCGCGCCGCGCGGATGAAGATCGGCCTGGTGCCGCAGGAGCTGTCGACCGACGCGTTCGAGACGGTGTGGGCGACGGTGACGCTCAGCCGCGGCCTGCACGGCAAGCCGGCCAACGCGGCGCACGTCGAGAGCACGCTGCGCGCGCTGTCGCTGTGGGACAAGCGCGCCGCCAAGATCATGACGCTGTCGGGCGGGATGAAGCGCCGCGTGCTGATCGCCAAGGCGCTGTCGCACGAGCCGACGATCCTGTTCCTCGACGAGCCGAGCGCCGGCGTCGACGTCGAGCTGCGCCACGAGATGTGGAACATGGTGCGCGAGCTGCGCGCCCGCGGCGTGACGATCATCCTGACCACGCACTACATCGAAGAGGCGCAGGAGATGGCCGACCGGATCGGCGTGATCCGCAAGGGCGAGCTGATCGTCGTCGAGGACAAGGCCGTGCTGATGCGCAAGCTCGGCAAGCGCCAGCTGAGCGTGACCCTGCAGCAGCCGCTCGACCGCGTGCCCGACGCGCTCGCCGGCCTGCCGCTCGAGCTGTCCGCCGACCGGACGACCCTGACCTACACGTTCGACGTCCAGGGCGAGTCCACCGGGATCGCGCCGCTGCTCAAGCAGCTCGGCGAGCTCGGCATCGACTTCAAGGATCTGCGGACCAAGGAGTCGTCGCTCGAGGACATCTTCGTCAGCCTGGTCAACGATGGGCCCGGCACGGGCGACAAGGGAGGCAAGTCGTGAACATCTACGCGATCCGCGCGATCTACAAGTTCGAGATGGCGCGCACGTTCCGCACGATGGTGCAGAGCATCCTGTCGCCGGTGCTGTCGACCTCGCTGTACTTCGTCGTGTTCGGCTCGGCGATCGGCTCGCGGATGGGCAACGTCGATGGCGTCGACTACGGCTCGTTCATCGTCCCGGGCCTGGTCATGCTATCGCTGCTCGGCGAGAGCATCTCCAACGCATCGTTCGGCATCTACCTGCCGAAGTGGTCGGGCACGATCTACGAGCTGCTCTCGGCGCCGGTCAGCTTCATCGAGGTCGTGCTCGGCTACGTCGGCGCCGCGGCGTCGAAGTCGCTGCTGCTCGGCACGCTGATCCTGATCACCGCGCGCGTGTTCGTCGCCTACCAGGTCGTGCACCCGGGCTGGGTGATCGCGTTCCTGGTGCTGACCTCGGTCACGTTCAGCATGTTCGGCTTCATCATCGGGCTGTGGGCCGACAGCTTCCAGAAGCTGCAGACCATCCCGCTGATCGTGATCACGCCGCTGACCTTCCTCGGCGGCGCGTTCTACTCGATCAAGATGCTGCCGCCGTTCTGGTACCACGTGACCCTGTTCAACCCGGTCGTGTACCTGATCTCCGGGATGCGCTGGGCGTTCTACGGCCAGTCCGACGTCGACGTCACGATCAGCGCCTGCGCCACGATCGGCTTCCTGGTCGTGTGCCTGACGTTCGTGTGGTGGGTGTTCAAGACCGGCTACAAGATCCGCAACTGATCGCCGCCGGACGGCCCTTAGGCGCGCGGGAAGCAGTTGAACACGTAGCCCTTGTCGACGCCGCCTTCGATCAGCCGGATCGCGCAGTTGTTGGGGTTGGCCTCGGCCTCGAACCACTCCGGCGACAGGTGGCACCACATCATCACGAACGCGCGCAGGGTCACGCCGTGGCAGATCACGATGATGTCGTGGATGCCGTGCTCGGCGGCGTCGCGGTGGAACGTGCCGAACGCCTGGTGGATGCGCTTGGCGACGTCGAACCGGCTCTCGCCCTGCGGCATGCGCGCCCAGAACTTGCCGCCGAACCGGCACTGCATGTCGTAGTAGCCGAACTCGTTGGGCAGGCGCTTGGGCAGCTCGGCCTCGGCGACGCCGTCGAACAGGCCGAACTGCTGCTCGCACAGGAGGATGTGCTCGACCCGGTCGGTGACCCAGCCGCGCGAGGTCTCCTGCACGCAATCGGCGGTCTGGCGGGTCCGGCGATACGGGCTGACCCACAGCCGGATCACCGGGCGCCGGCCCTTGACGTTGGCGTCGAGAAAGTCGGCGAGGTGGCCGCCGGCCTCGCGCGCCTGATCGCGGCCGCGGTCCGACAGCGGCACCGCGTGGTCGGCCGTCGTCGCGTGGACCAGCGGATCGACGTTGCCGAGCGACTCACCGTGGCGGACGAGCAGAATGCGCACGGCGCATCATAGCCCGCCGCGCTACAGGCAGGCGCCGGCCGTCCAGCGGGTGTAGTCGAGGCCCGTGGCCGGATCGGTCGTGCCCTCGCCGGTGACGCACTGGCCCGCGGTCGCGCTGACGCCGTAGCTCGCCGGGTCGGTCGTGATCGTCAGCGAGCCGCCGATCTTCACCTGATCCGAGTGGTCGCTGCCGATCAGCGTGCCGTCGAGCTGGAGCCGGGTGAGGTCGAACAGGTTGGACGACGCGCCGAGCACGGCGTGGTCGATCGCGATGCGCAGGTCGAGGCGCGGCGACACCGCGATCGTGGTCTGGCCCGCCGCGTCGTCGCGGGTGACGGTGACGTCGAGCGCGCGGCCGTCGGTCGGGTTGAGGTCGATGGTCTCGGCGCGCTGGCCGTTGATCGCCAGCGTGGTCGAGCCGTCGCCCAGGCCCAGGTGCGTCAGCTTGAGCGGCTGGCCGGCGGTGAACGTCGCGGTCGCCGACAGCCCGGGCAGGTCGACCTCGCTCTGCTTGCCCTCGTTGGCGGGCAGGCGGAACACCGTCTTGGCGAGCGCCGCGGCGAACGTGCCCGACTTCGCGGTGCCGTCGAGCGTGATCGACAGGCCGTCGGCCTTGGCCGAGGTGAACAGGAACGCGTCGGGGCCGTCGAGCGCCGAGCCGTGCGCGGCGGCCCGGAGCGAGAGCGCGCGGTCGATCGCGAGCGACGCCTGGACCTTGGCCGGGCCGAGCACAGCGAGCTTGCCGGTGATCGCGCCGGACAGCGCCGCGTTGGCCATGTCCGCCGCGCTGTCGCCGAGCACCGTGATGATCGCGGCCTCGGCGTGCTGCAGGTCATCGAAGTCGACGGTCAGCGCGACCGACGTGTGGGTCAGCTCGAGCCGCAGCGGCTCGTCGTGGTCGGCGTCGACCTGCAGCGCGAAGGTCAGGCTGTCGCCGCTCGTGGCGGTGCGGATCCGCAGGTCGAGCTGGCCGAGCTTGGCGACGCAGTCGGGGTCGACCGTGGTCGCGGCGCCGGTCGAGCCGGGATCGGTCGCTGTCTGCTGGCACAAGAGCGCGGGCGGGATCGTGAACACGCCGTTGCCGACGTGGTTGGCGTCGGTGAACAGCTGCTCGTTCAGGTACTTGACGCTGGCGTCGGCGTCGACGTTGACCGAGGTCATGTCGGGCAGCGCGGCGGTCGCGCTGGTGCCGAGCAACTGGTCGAACACCGACAGGTTCGCGGTGTCGGGCAGGGCGCCGCCGGCGAACGCGGCGTTCGACGCGTGCAGCACGTTGCCGAGGTCGGTCGAGATCCGGCTGCGGGTCTCGGCAGGGGTCGGCGGCGGGTCATCGCCACAGGCGGAGATCGCGAGCGGGGACAGTAAGGTCAAGGCGAGGATAGGCTGGATACGCATCAGGTCCAGTCGGCAATCCAACTCGCGTGCCAGCCGGATCGTGAACCGCCGGAGCCGCCAGCTACGTGATCTTCCGGGATTAGCGTGAACGCCCGGTCACGCCGCTGTCGGTGAAGTGTCAACGTGCGGCGGAATCCACCGGTGATTGTTCACCTACAAGCACGCACGCGTGTCGTGGTGATCGCGAACGAAGCGACCACCACCCCCACGTCGGCGCTCGGGCTTAGCGGCCCGACAGCTGGTGCCACGCGTTGCCCGCGGCGCCGCCGACCCAGCCGGCCGCGCGGCCGAGCGCGTTGCCCGCCGTCGCGCCCGCGGTGCCACCGGCCGCCGCGCCGGCGAGCACGCCGCCGACGGTGCCCAGGCCCAGGGTCGGTGCTCCGGCGACGGTGCCGCCGGCGATGCCGCCGGCGACCGCGCCCACGCCGCCGCCGATCGCGGTGCCGGCGGTCGCGCCGGCCGGGGCGGCGTCGTTGCCGGCGCGGACCATCGCGCCCATGTCGAAGCCGCCGTTGACGGCGTCGAGCGCGGCGGAGTCGATCGTCTGCAGCGCGTCGCTGGTCGCGAACGCCGGGTGGAACGAGTGGGTGTTGACGGGGGCGGTGTGGTCGAGCGCGATGGTCATCATGTGGATGTCGACCCTCAGTGCACCGCGTGTGCCGGCATGGGTCCGACGAGGTTTCGCCAGCTTCGCGCGCGTCGGGCCGATCTGCGTGGCGCCGGCGGGCCTCAACCCGTCTACCGTCGAGGACAAAAGTGCGGGCGGTGCGCCGCGCGTCACGGCGGCCGGCGTATCTTGCGCGCCGATGGACGCCTCAGAGTTCCGCCAGCTCGGCCACGCCCTCGTCGACTGGATCGCCGACTACCGCGAGACCCTCGCGGACCGGCCGGTGATGAGCCGGGTCGCGCCCGGCGACATCCGCGCGCGCCAGCCACGCCAGCCGCCCGAGCACGGCGGCGGCACCCACGAGCTGATCCGCCGGCTCGAGTCCGACGTCCTCCCCGGCATCACCCACTGGAACCACCCGGCATTCTTCGCCTACTTCCCATCGAACACCAGCTACGCCTCGGTGCTCGGCGATCTGGTGTGCGCCGGGCTCGGGGTCCAGGGCATGAGCTGGCAGACCTCGCCAGCGGCGACCGAGATCGAGGAGGTCGTCATGGACTGGCTGCGCCAGATGGTCGGCCTGTCCGAGGCGTGGACCGGCGTGATCCACGACACCGCCAGCACCTCGACGCTCGGCGCGCTGATCTGCGCCCGCGAGCGCGTCCTGGGGTTCTCGCCCGACGGCCTGCAGCACGGCGGCGCGGCGCTGACGATCTACGGCTCGGTCCACGCTCACTCGTCGATCGAGAAGGCGGTCCGGCTCGCGGGCCTGGGTAAGGCGAACCTGCGCCTGGTCGCAGTCGACGCCGCGCACGCGATGCGGCCCGACGCGCTGGTCGAGGCGATCGAGCAGGACCTCGCCGCCGGGCTGCGGCCGTGCGCGATCATCGCGTCGTCGGGCACGACCAGCACGACCGCGTTTGACCCGCTCGAGGCGATCGCCGATGTCGCGGAGCGTTATCGGCTGTGGCTGCACGTCGACGCCGCGATGGCCGGCACCGCGATGGTCCTCCCCGAGTGCCGCCCGTTGTGGCAGGGCATCGAGCGCGCCGACTCGCTGGTGCTCAATCCCCACAAGTGGCTCGGGGTCGGCTTCGATCTGTCGGCGTACTACTGCCGGGATCCGCAGCACCTCGTCCGGGTCATGGGCACCAACCCGACGTACCTGCGCACGCAGCACGACGGCGAGGTCACCAACTTCCGCGACTGGCAGATCCCCCTGGGCCGCCGGTTCCGCGCGCTCAAGCTGTGGTTCCTGATCCTCGATCAGGGGGTGGAGGGCATCCGCGCCCGGCTGCGCCGCGACCTCGACAACGCGCAGTGGCTGGCGCAACAGATCGCGGCCACGCCCGGCTGGCAGATCCTGGCTCCCGTGGCGATCCAGACCCTGTGCGTGCGGCACGCGCCGCCGGGGCTCGATGCCGCGGCGACCTCCGCGCATAACCTGGCGATCGGCCACCGGATCAACGACGGCGGGCGTGCCTACGTCACGCCGAACATCCTCGATGGCCAGCAAGTGCTGCGGATCTCGATCGGCGCCGAGCGCACCGAGCGCGCGCATGTCGCGGCGCTGTGGGAGGCGCTCCAGGCCGCCGCGCAAACCTAGGTGTTTGGCCGCGCGGGCCATCGCGGTCCCCGATCAGGGATGCTAGATCATCGCTATGGCCCTCGAGCAAGAACAGCGCGCTGCCCTGCACCTCCTCGA
Source organism: Kofleriaceae bacterium (assembly GCA_036404335.1). GTDB lineage: Bacteria > Myxococcota_A > Polyangia > Haliangiales > Haliangiaceae > JABFXX01. Next base: position 6,154 of record DASWOO010000884.1, on the reverse strand, counting down.
AAGCATCGAGGGGGGCATGCGGAGCTCGACCGAGCTGTTCGCGCTCGTCGATGACGCCGATCCCGCGCTGCTCTATTTGATCGTCACCTGGCTGCGCAAGCACTACGCCGACCACGTCAACGCCGACGCGGTGGTCGGCCGGCTGGTCGAGCTGTCGACCCGCGGCTCGGTCGCGCAGAAGCTGAAGGAAGGCCAGGCTGACGCGGTGGTGCAGTGGTTCGAGGAGAACTATTCGTACCGCAAGCTCGAGACCAAGGAGTTCATCGAGCTGATCGTCGAAAAGCTCGAGGGTTAGCGCTTGCGCACCCTGGCGGCCCTCGGGCTCGTGCTGGCGACGGCCGGCTGCGGCTCGGTCGACGGTGACTCGGCGACCGGCGACGCCGGCCGTGGAAGCGGCAGCGACGCGCACGGCGACACCCAGCCCGGCGCGATGCTCGCCCCGTACTATTACTCGTACGGCTGGGGCAACCCGGCGTACGCGTTCTCGTCGCTGGCGGACATGAAGGCCAAGGGCGGGCCGGCCGCGGTGACGGTCGGCTTCGTGCTGTCGAACGGCGGCTGCGAGGTCACCAGCGATATCCACGGCCACCTCGACGACGTCCGCGCGTACACCAGCGCCGGCGGCCACGTCCGCGCCAGCTTCGGCGGCGCGGTCGGCATGTACCTCGAGTACCAGTGCGGCACCGCGGCGCTGCTCGCGGCGGCGCTCGGCCGGTTCATCGACGACACCGGCATCACCGACCTCGACTTCGACCTCGAGCAGCACGCCCAGTCGAGCAACCCGGCGCTCAACGCGCTGCGCGGCCAGGCGCTCAAGCAGCTCCAGGACAGCAAGCGCGCCCAGATCTCGTTCACCTTGCCGGTGACGACGGCGGGCCTCCTGCCCGAGAGCACCGACATCCTGAAGGCGGCGATCACCGCCGGCGTCCAGATCACGTTCGTCAACGCGCTGACCATGGACTACGGCGCCGGCACCGATCTGATGACCGCGCCGGCGATGTCGGTCGACGCCCTGGTCCAGCAGATGCGCGTGCTGCTGCCGGCGATGTCGGTCGACGAGCTCTATCACCACCTCGGGGTCACGCCGATGATCGGCGAGAACGACGACGGCGTGGTCCTGACCACGGCGTTCGCCCAGAACGTCGTGAGCTACGTCCGCCAGAAGCAGCTCGGCCTGGTGTCGTACTGGGCGGTGCAGCGCGATCAGGCGTGCACGTCGACGCAGGATCTGGGCGTGTGCTCGCGCCACAACACCAAGACCTTCGAGTTCGACGCGATCTTCGAAGCCGCGACGACGCGCTAGGTTCGCGGGCGCGCCGGGCCCGGGTCGGCGAACGCCGCGACCGCGTGCAGCCCGGCGACCTGCAGCGGATCGGGCTTGCGCCAGCCGGGCAGCGCCGGGAACAGCAGCTCGGCGGTGCGGTACGCCTCCTCGAGGTGCGGGTAGCCCGACAGCACGAGCGTGTCGATGCCGAGCTGCTCGTACGGGACGAGCTGGCGCACGATGTTGGCGGGCGAGCCGACCAGCGAGGTGCCGCAGCCGCCGCGGACCAGGCCGACGCCGGCCCACAGGTTCGGGCCGATCCGCAGCCGGTCGCGCTGGCCGCCGTGGGTCGCCGAGATCCGCGCCTGGCTGACCGAGTCCATGCCGGCGTAGTAGGTCTGCTGGCGCGCGACCGCGGCGTCGTCGACGTACTTGATCAGCTCGTCGGCCTCGCGCCACGCGGCGTCTTCATCTTCGCGGATCACGATGTGGGTCCGCAGCCCGAACTTGAGCGTCCGGCCCTCGTCGGCGGCGAGCTGCCTGGCCAGCGCGATCTTGTCGGCGACCTGCTCGGGGACCTCGCCCCACGACAGCAGCACGTCGGCGTGGCGCGCGGCGATGCGCAGGCCCGCCGGGCTCGAGCCGCCGAAGTAGATCGGCGGGTGCGGCCGCTGCACGCACGGGTACGGGCAGCGCGCGTCGATGACCTTGACGTAGGTGCCCTCGAAGGTGACCTCGGGCTCGGTCAGCACCCGGCGCAGCACGGTCAGCCACTCGTCGGTCAGCGCGTAGCGCTCGTCGTGGCCGAGGTGCAGGCCGTCGGCGGCGAGCTCGCGCGGGTCGCCGCCGGGCACGACCATGATCCGGACCCGGCCCTCGGTCAGCCGGTCGAGCGCCGAGACCATGCGCGCGGCGATCACCGGCGAGATCAGCCCCGGGCGCAGCGCGATCAGGAAGTGGGTGCGGCGGGTGAACGGCGCGACCGCGGTGGTCGTGACCCACGGGTCGTCGCACCACCGGCCCGACGGCACCAGCATGCCGTCGAAGCCGAGCGAGTCGGCCGCGCGCGCGACCGAGGTCAGGTAATCGAACGTCGGCGAGCGCGCGCCGACGTTGGAGCCGACGTAGCGGTTGTCGCCGGTCGTCGGCAGGAACCACAGGACTTGTTCGATCATGGTCGGCTCGGGAAGGTCACGAGTAAAACGAGGGCGTGGGCAGCTGATCGTTGAGGAACCACTGGCCCAGCTCGTGGACCTTGTAGTCGATGCGGTCGTGGAGGGTCAGGGTCCGGGCGTTGCGCCAGAACCGGTCGAAGCCCCAGTCGCCGGCGGTCGCGCCCGGGCCGGTGACGTCGAAGATCTGGGTGGTGATGTCGAGCACCGCGCGGCTCGCCAGGACCTTGGCCTGCGCGATCCGGATCGCCAGCTCGCCGCGCTCGGCCGGGGTCAGGTCGTCGCCGCGCTGCCACGCCGCCTCGAGCGCCAGCGCGGCGCGGTCGGCCGCGGCCTGCGCGCCGGCGAGCTTGCTGACCATGTCGCCGAACCGTTCGAGCACGTACGGATCGGCGGTGTTGGTCTCGACCGCGCTGCCGATCCACGGCCGGGTCCGGGTCCGCACGAACGTCCGGGCCTCGGCCAGCGCACCCTCGGCGATGCCGAGGAACACGTGGGTGAACGCCAGCTGCGGGAGGCACGGCCGCAGGCTGGCGAACGGCGAGCCGAGCGGCCCGGGCGGGCCGAGGATCTCGTCGTCGTGGATCACCACGTCGGTGAACCGCGAGCTGCCGCTGTCGGTCTGGCGCTGGCCCATCGCCCGCCAGTCGTCGAACAGCGCGATCCCGGGGCGGTCGGTCGGGATCGCCGCGACCACCAGCTTGTCGCCGTCGAGCGCCGAGACGATCAGCTGGTCGGAGTCGAGCGCGCCGGTCGAGAACGACTTGTCGCCGCGCAGCACCCGGCCCGCGCCGGTGGTCACCAGCGCCAGCCGGCGATCGAGCGGGTTGAGCGTGTTGCCCCACCACCAGTGGTGGCGGGCGGTGGCCGCGAGCAGGCGCTCGGACTGCGCCGGGCTGCCGAACAGCCGGCAGGTCGCGAGCAGCACGTGCTGGAAGCCGTAGACCTGGGCGAGCGAGGCGTCGGCCGTCGCCAGGATCTGCACGACCTGAAGCAGGGTCGGCCAGCTCGCGCCGCCGCCGCCCAGCGCGCGCGGGACGCCGATCGCGAGCAGGCCGGCTTCGCGGATCAGCGCCCGCTCCGCGCGCGGCGTGCCGCCCTCGCGGTCTCGGTCCCGCGCCGTGGTGGCAAACCGGGCGGCCAGCGCGCGGGCGGTGGCGATCGGATCGGCGGGCAGCTCAGGCATCGGGGTCCTTGGTCGGTGGGCGGGCGGCGCGGCCGGCGAGCCACAGCGCGTCGAGCAGCCGGGCGCGGTGGCCGGCGAGCTCCTGGTCCTTGCGATCGCGCGGCCGGGGCGCGTCGATCGCGAGCGTGTCGATCACCGTCGCCGGCCGGTCCGACAGCACGAAGATCCGGTCGCTGAGCTGCAGCGCTTCGTCGAGGTCGTGGGTGACGAGCAGCACGGTGATCCGGGTCCGCTTCCACACCGACAGTAGCAGCGCCTGGAGCCGGGCGCGGGTGATCGCGTCGACCGCGCTGAACGGCTCGTCGAGCAGCAGCGCGTCGGGCTCGGCGGCGAGCGCGCGGGCGAGCGCGACCCGCTGCGCCATGCCGCCCGACAGCTGGCGCGGCAGCAGGTGGCCGGTGCCCTCGAGCTGGACCTGGGCGAGCAGGTCTTCGACCCGGGCGTCGGCGCGGGCCCGGAGCTCGCCCACGCGCGGCAGGCCGAGCGCCACGTTGTCGCGCACCGTCAGCCACGGCATCAGCCGCGGCTCCTGGAACAAAAAGCCGACCCGGCGATCCGGCCCGGTGATCGGCCGGCCGGCCACGGTGATCGCGCCGGTGTGGTCGCGCTCGAGGCCGGAGATCAGCCGCAGCAGGGTCGACTTGCCGCAGCCGCTCGGGCCGATCAGCGCGGCGATCTCCGACGGCCGGATGTCGAGGCTGAGCCCGCGCAGCACCGGCGCGCCGTGGAACTGCTTGGCGACGTCGCGCGCGGTGATCGCGGCGGTCATCGGGCCGCTCCTGCCGCGCCCGCGAACCCGTCGGTCCAGCGCAGCGCGCGGCGCTCGAGCCGGCGCAGCCCGGCGTCGGACAGCTTGCCGAGCAGCGCGAGCACGAGGATGCCGACCAGCATGATGTCGGGCCGCGCCGTGGTCTGGCCGTCGATCAGCAGGTAGCCCAGGCCCCGGGTCGACGCGATCAGCTCGGCGGCGACCAGGAACAGCCAGGCCTGGCCGAGCGCGATCCGCAGCCCGGTCCACAGGTAGGGCAGGGCCGACGGCAGGATGATCCGGCGGATCAGCGCGCCGCGGCCGAGGCCGAACACGTAGCCGACCTCGACCAGCTTGCGATCGGTCTGCCGGATCCCGGCCACCAGGTTGACGTAGACCGGGAACAAGGCGCCGATCGCGATCAGCACGATCTTCGGCGCCTCGTCGATGCCGAGCCACAGCAGCAGGAACGGCACCCACGCCAGCGACGGCACGTTGCGCAGGAGCTGCAGGCTCGGGTCGATCAGCCGCTCGACCGTGCGCGACAACCCGACCGCGATGCCGAGCGCGATCGCGGCGCCGGCGCCGAGCGCGAACCCGGCGGCGACCCGGCCGGTGCTCGCGGCGACGTGGCGGACGAGCGTGCCGTCGTCGATCAGCGCGTGCGCGGCGCGCAGCACCTGCCACGGCGACGGCAGCTGGTGCGGCGGGAACACGTGGCCGAGCGAGGTCGCCGCCGCCCACAGCGCGATCGCGGCGACCGGCACGACCAGCGCGAGCCCCGGCGCCGCGTCGATCACCGCGGCGGCCGGGACCGGCCGCGCCGGCCGCTCGCGATGCACCCACGATGGCGCGATCACGGCGCCGCGCCGATCACCGCGGTGGCCGGGGCCGGGTCGACCAGCTCGGCCAGCGCCCTGGCCGGATCGGCGCCGGGGTTGACCAGGTGCTCGCGGGTCAGGATCGGCGCGACCGCGGCGAGCGCGGCGTGCAGCGCCGGGCCGGGCGCGCCGACGTCGTGATCGAGCACGGTGCGCTCGGTGAGCTGGCGGCGGGCGACGTCGGGCTCGAGCTTGGCCTCGGCGGCGAGCAGCTCGGCGGCCTGCGCGGGGTGCGCGATGATCCAGCGCCGGGCCTGCTCGTAGCCGGCGATCACGCGCAGGACGACCAGCGGATACTTCGCGAGGAAGTCCTCGCGCGCGTCGAGCGTGCCGAACGAGTTGAAGTCGATGTTGCGGTAGAGGATCCGCGCGTGCTCGCGCAGCTCGGCCGACGCGAGGAACGGGTCGAGCCCGGCCCAGGCATCGACGTTGCCGCGGGTCAGCGCGACCCGGCCGTCGCTGTGCTGGAGGTGGACCAGCTCGACGTCGTGCTGGTCGAGCCCGGCGGCCTCTAGGCTGCGCAGCAGGAAGAAGAACGGGTCGGTGCCGCGGGTCGCCGCGATCTTCTTGCCCTTGAGGTCGGCGACCTTGGTGATCGGCGAGTGCTCGCCGACGACCAGCGCAGCCCACTCGGGCTTGGAAAACACGTACACGACCTTGGTCGGCACGCCGTTGGCGCGGGCGAGCAGCGCCGCCGCGCCGGCGGTCGACACCAGATCCGCGCTGCCGCTGGCGAGCAGCTCGTTCGCCTTGTTGCTGCCCTTGCTCTCGACCCAGCGCACGCGGATCCCCTGCTTGGCCAGGTCGTCCTCGAGCCAGCGCTCGTGGCGCAGCACCAGGCTGCTCGGGTTGTAGGTCGCGTAGTCCAGGCGCAGCTCGGCCGGGTGCTCGCCGGCCGCGGCC
>DASWOO010000883.1:0-11501 GCA_036404335.1 Kofleriaceae bacterium | reverse complement strand
GGCGCTGTTCTGCCGCGCCGAGATCATCGGCGCGGACAGCGAGCCGGCGTTCTCGATGGCCGACTTCGTCAAGGGCTTCATCAGCCCGGCGCACCGCCGCGAGGTCGAGCTCGCCGGCGAGGCCGGGGTCGCCGCGCTGCTCCACGGCAACTTCATCATGGCGCCGACCCTGTGCTTCCGGAAGTCGGTGCTCGGCGGCCGGCGGTTCCCGGGCGAGTACCGGTTCGTGCTCGACCAGGAGCTGACGACCGAGATCCTGTTCGACGGCGACGTGCTCGTCGGGCTGCCGGCGCGGTGCTACCGCTACCGCCGGCACGGCGACAACGCGACCGAGCAGCTGACCCGGACCGCGGTCCGGTTCCGCGAGGAGTCGGAGTTCTACGACCGCATGCGCGACAAGGTCGCGGCGCGGGGCTGGCGCCGCTGCGAGCGCATCGCGCGTCAGAAGCGCATGCTCAAGCTCAACCTGGCCTACCGCGCGCTGAAGAGCGCCGCCCAGCTCCAGCTCGGCGAGGCGATGCGCGGCCTCAAGCTGCTGCGCGAGCTGTAACCCCGGGCCGAGAACAGAAAAGAGACAGCCATGAAAGTCGTGATCCTTGCCGGTGGCCTTGGAACTCGTCTCAGCGAGGAGACGACGATCCGTCCCAAGCCCATGGTCGAGATCGGCGGGCGGCCGATCCTCTGGCACATCATGAAGATCTACGCCCATCACGGGCTGACCGACTTCGTGATCTGCCTCGGCTACAAGGGCTACGTCATCAAGGAGTACTTCGCGAACTACTTCCTCCACATGTGCGACGTGACGTTCGACCTCGCGCGCAATCAGCTGGAGGTCCACCACAGCCACGCCGAGCCGTGGCGGGTCACGCTGGTCGACACCGGCGAGGCCACGCAGACCGGCGGCCGGGTCAAGCGGGTCGCGAGCTACCTTGACAAGGACGAGCCGTTCCTGCTGACCTACGGCGACGGTGTCGCCGACATCAACGTCCGGGAGCTGCTCGCGCACCATCAGGCGAGCGGCCGGCTGGCGACGGTCACCGGGGTGCAGCCGCCCGGCCGGTTCGGCTCGCTCGAGCTCGATGGCGATCGCGCCATGGGCTTCCGCGAGAAGCCGAGCGGCGACGGCGGCTGGATCAACGGCGGGTTCTTCGTGCTGTCGCGCCAGGTGATCGACCTCGTGGACGGCGACGCCACGGTGTGGGAGAAGGAGCCGATGGAGAAGCTCGCTCGCGATGGCCAGCTCGGGGTGTACCTGCACCGCGGGTTCTGGCAGCCGATGGATACGTTGCGCGATCGCTCGCAGCTCGAGGCGATGTGGACGGCGGGCAACGCGCCGTGGAAGCTGTGGCAGTCGTGAGCGCGCTGCTCGACCTGGGCCGTTGCCGATTCTGCGCGACGCCGCTGCGCGATTCGTTCGTCGATCTCGGCATGTCGCCGCTGTCGAACGCCTACCCGGCGGCGTCGGCGGTGCTGGCGCCGGAGATGTTCTTCCCGCTGCACGCGTTCGTGTGTCACGAGTGCTTCTTGGTCCAGCTCCACGAGCTGCAGACCCCGAGCGAGATCTTCTCGGAGTACGCCTACTTCTCGTCGTTCTCGACGTCCTGGCTCGCGCACTGCGAGGCCTTTGCCAAGGCGATGGTGCCCCGCCTGGGGCTCGGCGCGTCGTCGCGCGTCGTCGAGATCGCCAGCAACGACGGCTACCTGCTCAAGTTCTTCCAGGCCGCCGGGGTCGAGGTGCTCGGCGTCGAGCCGGCCAGGAACGTCGCGGCCGAGGCGATCAAGGCGGGGGTCCCGACCCTCGTCGAGTTCTTCGGCACCGCCCAGGCCCAGCGCATGGTCGCCGCGGGCCAGACCGCGGACCTGCTGGTCGGCAACAACGTGCTCGCGCACGTTCCGGACCTCAACGACTTCGTCGCCGGCCTCGCGACGGTGCTCGCGCCCGAGGGCGTGCTGTCGATGGAGTTCCCGCACCTGGCGCGGCTGGTCGAGCACAACCAGTTCGACACCATCTACCACGAGCACTTCTCCTACCTGTCGCTGGTCACGGTCGAGCGCGTGTTCGCGCACCATGGCCTGCGGGTGTTCGACGTCGAGGAGCTGCCGACCCACGGCGGCTCGCTGCGCGTGATCGCGTGCCGGCACGGCGCCGCGCACGCCCAGACCGGCAAGGTCGAGGCCCTGCGGGCGCGCGAGGTCGCCGACGGCTTCACGAAGCTCGAGACCTATCGCGGCTTCGCCCGGCGGGTGATCGACACCAAGTGCGCCCTGCTCGAGTTCCTGATCGGGGCCCGGCGCGAGGGCAAGCGCGTCGTGGGGTACGGCGCGCCGGCCAAGGGCAACACCCTGCTGAACTTCTGCGGCGTGCGCCAGGACCTGCTCGAGTACACGGTCGATCGCAACCCGTACAAGCAGCACCGCCTCCTGCCCGGCACGCGGATCCCGATCCGGGCGCCCGAGGAGATCAGCCGCACCAAGCCGGACTACGTGCTGATCCTGCCGTGGAACCTGCGCCACGAGATCACCGCCCAGCTCGCCGAGATCCGCGGCTGGGGCGGCAAGTTCGTCGTGCCGATCCCGAGCGTGGAGATCTTCTGAAGCTGGTCGCGACCGAGATCGACGGCGCCTTCGTCGTCGAGCTGGCGCCGCACGCCGACGAGCGGGGGTTCTTCGCGCGGCAGTGGTGCGCGCGCGAGCTCGCGGCGGCCGGCCTGGTCGCGGATCTGGCGCAGGTCAGCCTGTCGTTCAACGCCCGCAAGCACACCCTGCGCGGCATGCACTACGCGGCCGAGCCGCACGCCGAGACCAAGCTGGTGCACTGCGTGCGCGGCGCGATCTTCGACGTGCTGGTCGACCTGCGTCCGGGGCCCGGACGATTTCGCTGGATCGGCGTCGAGCTGTCGGCGGCGAACCACCGCATGCTGTACGTGCCCGAGGGCGTCGCCCATGGCTTCCTGACGCTCGAGGACGCGAGCGACGTCCAGTACTTCATCTCGCGCGCCTTCGAGCCGAGCGCGGCGCGCGGCGTGCGTTACAGCGACCCGGCGTTCGCGATCCGCTGGCCGTCGGCGCCCGCGGTGATCTCGCCGCGCGATGCCGGCTATCCCGACGTCTCGGAGCAGGCCCCGTGAAGCGCGTGCTGGTCACCGGGCCGACCGGGTTCATCGGCCGGCACTGCCTCGCGCCGCTGGTCGCCCGCGGCTACGAGGTCCACGCCGTCGAGCGCGCCCGGCCCGACCGCGCGCTGCCCGAGGTGCCGGGCGTTCGCTGGCACACCGCCGATCTGCTCGCGCCCGGGATCGCCGGCGTCGTCGCGGCGATCGCGCCCAGCCATCTGTTGCACCTGGCGTGGTACGCGGTGCCCGGCAAGTACTGGAGCTCGACCGAGAACCTGCGCTGGGTGCGCGCTAGCCTCGCGCTGTACGAGGCGTTCGCCGAGGCCGGCGGATCGCGCTCGGTGATCGGCGGCACGGCGGCGGAGTACGACTGGAGCGGCGGGGTGTGCCGCGAGCGCGACACGCCGCTCGCGCCGTGGACCAACTACGGCACCTGCAAGCGCGCGCTGTCCGAGGTCGTCGCCGCCGACGCGGCGGTCGCCAAGGCCAGCCACGCGTGGGCGCGGTTCTTCTTCCTGTACGGCCCGGACGAGTACCCCGAGCGGCTGGTCGCGTCGGTGATCCGCGCCTTGCTGCGCGGCGAGGTGGCGCGCTGCAGCCCCGGCACCCAGCGCCGCGACTTCCTGCACGTCGCCGACGCCGCCGAGGCCGTGGTGGCGCTGCTCGACAGCGGCGTCGAGGGCCCGGTCAACGTCGCGTCGGGCGAGGCCCGCAGCGTCAAGTCGATCGTCGAGCGGATCGTCGAGCTGGTGGCGGGCGAGGGCCGGCTCGAGCTCGGCTCGTTGCCGGCCGATCATCCGCCGCTGGTCGTCGCCGACATCGCGCGGCTGCGCGACGAGGTGGGCTTTCAGCCGTCCGGCGATCCGGACGCGCGGCTGCGCGAGACCGTCGAGTGGTGGCGCGCGCGCGAAGCGCGAGTCAGGCAGGAGAAGCAATGACCGAGTTCTGGCGCAATCGCCGCGTGCTGGTCACCGGCCACACCGGGTTCAAGGGGGGCTGGCTCAGCCTGTGGCTGGCGCAGCTCGGCGCGCGGGTCACCGGCTACGCGCTCGCGCCGTCGACCACGCCGAGCCTGTTCGAGCAGGCCCGGGTCGCCGACAGCGTGGCGTCGCGGATCGCCGATGTCCGCGACCTCGCCGCGCTGCGCGAGGCCGTCGCTGCTGCGGACCCCGAGGTCATCTTCCACCTGGCGGCCCAGCCGCTGGTCCGGGCGTCGTACACCGAGCCGGTCGAGACCTACGCGATCAACGTGATGGGCACGGTCCACGTGCTCGAGGCCGCGCGCCAGGCGCGCTCGCTGCGCGCGATCGTCAACATCACGACCGACAAGGTCTACGATAATCGCGAGTGGCTGTGGGGCTACCGCGAGGTCGACCGGCTCGGCGGGCGCGATCCGTACTCCAACAGCAAGGCGTGCAGCGAGCTGGTCACCGAGGCCTACCGCGCGTCGTTCTTCCCGCCCGAGCGCCACGCCGAGCACGGCGTCGCAGTCGCGACCGCGCGCGCCGGCAACGTGATCGGCGGCGGCGACTGGGCGGCCGATCGCATCATCCCCGACGCGATGCGGGCGTTCCTCGCCGGCGCGCCGCTGATCGTCCGCAACCCGGCGTCGGTCCGGCCGTGGCAGCACGTGCTCGAGCCGCTCGATGGCTACCTGCGGCTGGCCGAGCGCCTGGTCACCGGCGGCGCCGAGCTCGGCGAGGGCTGGAACTTCGGGCCCTCGGACGACCAGGTCGTCGACGTCGGCAGCCTCGCCACCAAGCTGACCGCGGCGTGGGGCCGCGGCGCGCGCTGGGACGCGCTGGCGCAGACCGGCGCGCCGCACGAGGCCCGGCTGCTGCGGCTCGACGTCTCCAAGTCGCGCGAGCGGCTGGCGTGGCGGCCCGCGCTCGACGTCGACACCGCGCTCGCGTGGATCGTCGAATGGCACCAGACCGTCGAGCGAGGCGGCGACGCGCGGCAGATCACCGAGCAGCAGATCGCTCGCTACCAGGCGCGGCGCTGACCCGCTGACGAGCCGCGGCGCGCGGCGCGGCGTGCTGCAGGTACGCCAGGCGCTTGGCTTCGCGGCGGACGTGGGCGACCAGGTCGAGGATCAGGCCGGTCGCGAAGCAGACCACGGCGACCACGCCCAGGCCGCTGCACAGGATCGCGGTCGGGAACCGGCGGACCTCGCCGGTGCGGGTGAACTCGAGCACGACCGGCGTGGCCAGCGCGAGCGCGACGATCATCACCGCGAGCCCGACCAGCGAGAAGAACATCAGCGGCCGCTCGTTGCGCATCAGGTTCGTGATCGTCAAGAGGATCCGCCAGCCGTCGCGGAACGTGCGCAGCTTGCTGGTCGAGCCGGGCGGCCGCTCCTTGTAGTTGGTCGGCAGCTCGGCGACCGGCATCCGCATCTGCATCGCGTGCACGGTCAGCTCGGTCTCGATCTCGAACTCGCGCGAGAACGACGGGAAGCTCTTGGCGAACCGCCGCGAGAACACGCGGTAGCCCGACAGCATGTCGTCGATCTGCGCGCCGAACAGCCAGCGGACCAGCCCGGTCAGCACCTGGTTGCCGAGGCGGTGGCCGGCGCGGTACGCGGCCTGGTGGGTCTCGATCCGCTTGCCGACGACCATGTCGAGGTTGCCGTCGACCAGCTTCTGGACCAGCGCCGGCGCGACCGCGGCGTCGTAGGTGTCGTCGCCGTCGACCATCACGTAGATGTCCGCCTCGATGTCCTGGAACATCCGGCGGACCACGTTGCCCTTGCCACGGCGGGACTCGCTGCGGACCTCGGCGCCGGCCGCGGTCGCGACCGTCACCGTGTCGTCGGTCGAGTTGTTGTCGTAGACGTAGACCGTGGCGTCCGGCAACGACGCACGAAAATCGGCGACGACCTTCGCGATCGCCGCCGATTCGTTGAAGCAGGGGACCAGGACTGCGATCTCGAGGGCCGGCACGGGGCCGGTGTTGTAACTCAGATCGCGGCCTGGTCCTACACGCGATCAGCCGCCGAACACCGAGTACGAGCCGCGGCTATGCGGCATCGGATAGACGATGACGCGGATCACCCGGCGACGGTCGCCCTGGAGATCGATGATGTCGCCGCCGTTGCCGGTCAGCGTCGAGTTCATCTGGATCACCTGGTTGGTGCCGGTGCCAAAGTCGATCGCGATCTTCTCGATCGCCGGCTCGCCGCGCGTCGCCTCGATGCGAACCTTGCGGAAGGTGTTGCCGTTGCCCAGCATGAACTCGCGGCGGCCATCGTTGCCGTTGCCGTGGGCGATCTCGACCCAGCGCGAGTTGCCCCAGCGACCGGGCTCGAACCGGTCGTAGTGATCGCGGCCGCGATCGTAAGAGATCCGGCCTTCGACGCGAACGTCGGCCATGGCCACGGACGAGGCGGTGAGCACGAGGGCGGTCGCGAATGCAGTCAGGCGTGACATCGATAAGCTCCTTTGAAGTGTCCGACAGTGATGCATCGCGCGGGCCGTAGTGGATAACCGCTCGAACTAGTCGCAAACTGGCCTCGCTCTGGGGCGTCGCGTGCGCATTTGCCACGCGCGGCTGCGCGCTGCGAGCGAGCGAGTCTGGCGGTGGTCGCATTTCATACCTGGCCCGTGGTACCCACGGCGCGATGACCTGGGGTCGCGTGCTGCGCGTGCTGTTCATCGCGTACGTCGCGGCGACCGCGGTGCACATCGGCCTGGTCATGGTCCACGAGCCGTTCGGGTTCGATGCGTGGAACCTGGCCGCCGATACCCGCGCGCAGCCGTTCACGCTCGGCCGCTGGCTCGGCTACGGCGCCTACGAGTACACGCACGCCAACCCGCGGCTCGGCCAGTGGTGGACGTACCTGGCGTACAAGCTCGTGTACTTCGCGCCGATCGCCACGCCGGTGGCGTACCTCGCGCTCGCGTTCGCGGTCAGCGTGCTCGGCCTCGGCCGGTCGCCGGGCCGGGAGGACGACCAGGGCCGGCGGCGGCTCGGCCGCGACCTCGCGCTGGTCAGCCTGGCGATCGGCTTCGCGTGGTTCGCGCTGCCGCGGCTCGGGATGATCATGTTCTGCCGCGCGTACGGTGCGAACTACGTCTACAGCGCCGCGCTGCAGCTGTGGTTCCTCGTGCCGCTGCGGCTCGCGCGCGGGCCGGCGCGCCGGCGCGCATGTGCCGCGTACGGCGTGCTCGGCGTGCTCGCCGGGATGTGCAACGAGCACACGGGGCCGACGCTGATCGTGTTCGTCGCCGGCTATGCGCTGTGGCAGCGGCGCGCGGCGCGGCCGGCGCGGCTGACCTGGGCCGGCGCGATCGGCCTGGCGGTCGGCTTCGCCGCGATCTTCTTCGCGCCCGGCCAGGGCTCGCGCTACGACGGCCTGGCGACCAAGGTCAGCCTGGTCGGCCGGCTGCTCCAGCGCGGCGTGATCAACAACCTCGACATCTTCCACGACTGGCTGCTCGGCTGCGCGCCGGTGCTCGGGCTCGTGGCGCTCGTCGTGATCATCGCGCGCGACGACCGCGAGCCGGCGCTGCGGCCGGCGCTGCGCGTGCTCGGCCTCGCGCTCGCCGCCGGCACGCTGATCACGGTCACCGTGTTCGTCTCGCCCAAGCTCGGCCCCAGGTTCTACCTGCTCGGCTGCGCGCTGGTGCTCGCCGGCTGGATCGCCATCGCCGACCGCGGCCTGATCTCGACCCCGCGGCTCGCGCCGTTCGTCGTGCTCGCGGTCGCGGCCAGCAGCTACGCCGGCGTGCGCTCGCTGCCGCTGTACTACCGGCTGGCCGAGGCCAGCGACGACCGGCTCGCCGGGCTGCGCGCCGCGCCGCCGGGCGGGGCGTTCACCGCCGAGGCGTTCGAGCAGGTCGAGGACTCGTGGTGGTTCCTCGGCGACGACTTCCGCGACGTCAAGAAGCGCCAGCTGGTCGCCGACTACTTCGGCCTGCACGGCGTGCTGCTGCGGGCGGTCGACCTCGACGCGCCGCTCGGCCTGACCGACGTCCAGCTCGTGCCGCGCTACCAGGTGACGCCGGCGAGCTGCCTGGACGATATCCACAGCCTCGATCTCGGCGCGCTGCGCGGTATCGACATCAACGTCGTGCATAAGGCGATGCAGCTCGAGCTCGACCGGCTGCGCGGCCGGCTCGCGGCGGCCCACATCACGCTCGATCGGCTCGACTATGCCGTCGACTTCACCGGCGCGCCGCCGCCGGCGCTGCCGCGGCCGTCGCTGCTGGTCGGCCGCTGGACCCCGGCGGGGCTCCAGGCGCCGGTCGGCTCGATCGACCGCAAGGGCCCGACCCGGACCCGCACCGTCAAGCTGCCCGCCGAATTCGCGGGCACCGACGCCGAGATCTACGTGTACCTGGCGGGCGGCGAGGCCCACCGGCTCGGCACCGGGCGCGACCGCGACCTCGAGTTCGTGCCATGGAAGCGCGGCGCGTACTGGGCGCTCGCGTGCCAGGCCACCGAGTGCTTCGTGTTCTACTCGATGCGCGTCAACTGATCAGCGGCTCGCCACGCCGTCGGGGCGGGCCTTGCCCTCGACGATGTACGCGCCGGTCGAGTCGTGGTCGCTGACCACCACCAGCTGCGCGATGTCGCGCGCGCCGTGCAGATCGATCTGCACCGGCCGGCGGCCGACTTGCTTGTCGACCGTGAACGCCTTGCGCGTGCCGTCCTTCATCTCGATCCGCACCGCGCTGATGTACGGCCGGCCCGACGCCGCGCTCAGCCGCAGCGCGGTCAGCGGCCCCTTGCCGCCGTCGACCGAGATGAACTCGCGGCCATGGCTCGCCGGCGTGGCCGACGCGAGCTCGACCCAGCCATCGCCCGCCGCCGGCTCCTTCTCCGCCTGATCGCCGGGCGCCTTCGCCCGCTCGTCGCCGTACCTGACGCGCGCCGTCGCCTCGTCGCCGGCCTTGGGCATCTGCTGCTGGACCGGCTGCGCCACCTCCCTCGGCTCCGCCACCGCCGCGCCCGTTGCCGCCGCCATGATCGCCAGACTCAAAGCCATCATCCGCATCATGCCCCGACGCAGTGCACTCCTCGTGCCTACACCGGCGCCGAGCGCGGACGGCGCTCGACGGTGATCGCCAGCGGCGCTAGACTGCCGGCGTGAGCGACGAAGCACGAGATGTCTTCGAAGGGGCGCTGCAGCTGCCGCCGGAGCAGCGCGCCGATCTCGCGGCTCAGCTGCTTCGCAGCCTGGACGAAGAGGAGCACTCCTTGCCGCCCGACGAGATCGAGCGGCGCTGGCTCGCCGAAATCACCCGCCGTGCCGACCGCGCCCTGCGGGGCGAATCGGTGGGCCGCGATGCGCACGCCGTGCTCGACGCGCTCGAAGCCAAGCTTCGCCGGCCGTGACCAAGCGGGTTCGTCTCGACGATGAGGCGGCGGCGGAGATCGACGAGGCAGCGAGCTGGTACGAAACCAAGCGCCCGAGCCTCGGCGTCGAGCTGCTGATCGCCGTGCGCGATGCGATCGCGCGCATCGAGATCACCCACAAGCCTGGCCGCTGGTCCAGGGGCTGCCACCACGGCTGCACGGCCGCATTCGCTCCTGCTTGCTGCTCCGGTTCCCGTACTCGGTGGTTTATGTCGAGCTGGCCGACGAGCTCCGCGCGCTTGCCTTCGCGCACTCCAGCCGTGAGCCGGGCTACTGGCAGCAGCGGTTCTGAGCCGGCGCCGTCAGCGGGCGAGGCGGTCGAGGACGAGGTCGGCGAAGCCGGCGGGCGGGTCGGGCTCGGGGAGGTTGCCGTAGATCGCGGCGATGTCGCGCATGGGGACGTCTTCGTTGCCAAGGCCCGTGCCGTAGCGGCCGTAGGGGACGTCGGGGGACTTGCGGAGCGAGACCTCGCCGGAGACCTTGCCGATGAAGCCGCGGGCGATGGCGGTGCCGACGCGGGCGGGGCAGTGGCAGGGGTTCATCGGGTTGACGTGCTCGCAGCGGGGGGCGAGGTAGTCGCCGATCTTCTTGCGCGCGCGCGACAGGCGAACCTTGTAGGCGCTCTCGGTGATGCCGAGGCCGCGGGCCGCCGGCTCGTCGGGCAGCTTGAGCACGTGGCAGACGACGAACGCGGCGCGCTCGCCGGGCGGCAGGCAGTTGATCACCGCGGTCATGCAGCCCTGCTTGAGCTCCCAGAGCAGGAAGTCGCGCTGCGGGTCGGACAGCGAGCGCACGATGTCGGTGCGCGTGGCCTCGCCGCGCAGGGTCTCGTCGAGCACGTCGAAGTCGACCTCGGGCTGGCGCGGCAGCCGCTCCTCGAGCAGCTTGTTGGCGATGCCGAGCAGCCAGATCTCGAGGTCGTGGGCCGGGGCGGTGTCGAGGACCGCGGCGGCAGCGGCGAAGATGTCGACGAGGTAGCGCTCGGCGCGGTCGCGGTCGAGGGTGAGGCGAAAGACGAAGTTGTAGAGGCGCCGCCAGTGCGGCTCGACCAGCGAACGGAGCTGGTCTCGGTCCACCTTTGTCCCCATTCTTGCAGATGGTACACCCGCCCGCGGTGGTAGCGTAGGCCCGTGTCGGGCAGGCTCGCTCCGGTCGCCGCGATCGCGCTGGCCGTCGGCCTCGCCGGTTTGCTCGGCGGCAGCTGCTACCACGTCCCCGAGCCTGGCTGCGGGTTTGTCTGCGGACCGGACGGCGCGTGCCCGGGCGACTACACCTGCGCGGACGATCACCGCTGCCATCGCAACGGCACGCCGGCGAGCCTGGTGTGCGCGACGCTCGACGCGGCGCCCGATGCGGCAGTCGACGCCGCGATCGTCGATGCGGCTAGCTCGCCGACACCGGCGGCGGCTGGCCTGGCGGGGCGCTGACCACCGGCTGCGACTCGACCAGGCCGATCCGTCCGACCTCGCCGAGCGGCTCGGCGACCGCGGCCAGCTCGCGGCTGATCTCGGCGACCAGGTCGGCCTTCTCGCGGTACGGCATGAACGCGCTCTTGAAGCCGGCGATGATGATCTCCTTGATCGCCGCGAGCGACCAGCCGTAGTGCTGGTGGCACAGCAGCAGCTCCTTGGTCACCGTGGTGTCCGACATCAGCCGGTTGTCGGTGTTGATCGTCACGCGCAGGCCGTAGTCGACGAAGAAGTCGACGGGGTGGGTCTCCCAGCTCGCCGCGGCCCGGGTCTGCAGGTTCGACGACGGGCAGACCTCGAGCGGGATGCGGTGGTCGTTGACGTAGTTGAGCAGGTCGCCGCTCTCGACCAGCCGCGTGCCGTGGCCGATCCGGTGCGCGCCGCACTTGTGGATCGCCTGGTGCACCGAGTCCGGGCCGAACGACTCGCCGGCGTGCGCGGTGCAGTTGATGTTGTTGTCGACGACCAGCTGGAACGCGTTGCGGTGGACCTTGGCGGGGTTGTTGACCTCGCTGCCGGCGAGATCGAAGCCGACCACGCCGCGGTTCTTGAACGC
>DASWOO010000882.1:0-8054 GCA_036404335.1 Kofleriaceae bacterium | reverse complement strand
CGCGAGCACCAGACCACCGGCTTCTTGCCGCGGTACAGGTAGCCGGCGCGCGCGAACGTCGCCAGCGCGCGGGCGATCGCGCCCTCGTACGAGTGGTCGAGCGTCAGGTACGGGTGCGACCAGTCGCCGAGCACGCCGAGCCGCTGGAACTCACCGCGCTGGACGTCGACGTAGCGCAGCGCGAACTCCTTGCACAGCTCGCGGACCTCGGCGGGCGACATCGTGCTGCGCTTGGCGAGGATCTTGGGGTCGCGCTCGATCGCCAGCTCGATCGGCAGGCCGTGGGTGTCCCAGCCCGGGACGTACGGCGTGCGGAACCCGGCCATCGTCCGCGACTTGACGATGATGTCCTTCAGGATCTTGTTGAGGATGTGGCCGTAGTGGATGTTGCCGTTGGAGTACGGCGGGCCGTCGTGGAGCAGGAACAGCGGCGCGCCGGCGCGCGCCTGGTTGATCCGCTCGTACAGCTTCGATGACTCCCACTGCGCGATGATCTCGGGCTCGCGCTTCGCAAGATCGCCGCGCATCGGGAACGGCGTGTCCGGGAGGACCACCGTGTCCTTGTATTTTGACTTCGTCTCCTGGCCAGCCATCAGACGCGGACCATAGCCGATCGCGATGGCGTTCGCTCGGCTACGATGCCGCCATGGCCGAAGACATCCGCGAGCGCGCCACGTGGGACGAGTACTTCATGAGCATCGCGCAGGTGGTCGCCACGCGCTCGACCTGCCCGCGCAAGTACGTCGGCGCCGCCCTGGTCCGCAACCGGACGATCCTGTCGACGGGCTACAACGGCTCGATCCGCGGCATGCCGCACTGCTCGGACGTCGGCCACATGATGGAGGACGGCCACTGCGTCGCGACGATCCACGCCGAGGCCAACGCGATCATCCAGGCCGCGCGCAACGGCGTGAACATCGACGGCGCGACGACCTACGTGACGGCGAGCCCGTGCTGGAACTGCTTCAAGCAGCTCGCCAACGCCGGGATCAGCCGCATCGTCTACGGCGAGTTCTATCGCGACGAGCGGATCTTCGGGATCGCCGCGCAGATCGCCATCGAGCTGGTCCACGTGCCGCTGCCGGGTGTGACCCTGCCGCCGCTGCCGGGATGATCTGCGAACATCTCCTGCGTAATTCGTAAGTCCCGGCACCTTTCAAGGATTTCGTGCCGGTATTTGTTGAGATCGATCGCCGGGTTCACCTAGCTTATGCCTCCCCATGCGCCGATCCGCTCTGCTCATCGTCGCTGGCCTGGTCTTCGGGACCGGGTCGGCCACCCTGAACACCGCGTCCGCGGCGCCCGCGGCGTCGCACAAGGCCGCCGCCAAGGTCGCTGCCCGCCGCGGCGTCAACGACAAGGGCACGATGAAGCAGTGCACCGAGCGCGGCAGCAAGCGGTCGTGCAAGCGGGTCGCCGTGTTCCAGGGCCACAACGCCGCGTCGTCGACCCTGCGCGATGAGGAGCTGACCCGGCCGTCGGGCAACGTCTGGATCCGCGCCGAGAACCTCGGCGACGAGGTCCAGGCCAACATCTATAACGAGGACGGCAGCTTCAACGACGAGGTGCTGGCCAAGCTCGACAACCTGTGGCGCGACCCCCGCGCCGGCGAGGTCCGCGCGGTCCGCGCCGAGCTGTACGAGCACCTGTCGCGGATCTGCGACCACTGGACCGGCCAGCGCATCGACCTGGTGTCCGGGTTCCGGTTCCACGAGCGCGACTCGAGCCGCCACTTCCACGCGTCGGCGATGGACATCCACATCAAGGATGTCTCGATCAAGGACCTGTACGAGTTCGCGCAGACCCTCGACGTCGGCAAGTCCGAGGACGGCGCGCTCGGCATCGGCATCTACCCGACCAGCCAGTTCATCCACGTCGACTTCCGCGCGCCGGGCGAGCCGAGCTACCGGTGGACCGACTGGTCTGGCCACGGCGGCGGCGGCAAGAAGCACAAGTCGCCGGGCCGCACCCAGCCGGCCCGCAAGCCGGTCAGCTAGCGAGCCCTCGAGCGGGCGCGCGACGCTATGGTGAGCCATGTCCAAAGACACCTGGCTCGCCGTCGACCGGTACCTCGAAGCCTTCGTCTCGCCTGACGACGACGCGCTGACCGCGGCGCTGCGCGCGAGCGACGCCGCCGGGCTGCCGCAGATCGCCGTGTCGCCGCTGCAGGGCAAGCTGCTCCACCTGCTCGCGCAGACCCAGGGCGCGCGCCGGATCCTAGAGGTCGGGACGCTCGGCGGCTACAGCACGATCTGGCTCGCCCGCGCCCTGCCCGCCGGCGGCCGGCTCGTGACCCTCGAGCTCGAGGCCCGGCACGCCGAGGTCGCGCGCAGGAACCTCGCCGGCGCCGGCGTCGGCGAGCTCGCCCGCGTGATCGAGGGCCCGGCCCTGGCGTCGCTCGACGAGCTGATCCGCGGCGGCGAGCCGGCGTTCGACTTCGTGTTCATCGACGCCGACAAGCCCAACAACCCCAACTACTTCGATCGCGCGATGGCGCTGACCCGGCCGGGCAGCGTGATCGTCGTCGACAACGTCGTTCGCCAGGGCCAGATCGCCGACCCGGCGAGCACCGACGCCCGGGTCGAGGGCTCGCGCCAGCTGTTCGCCCACGTCCAGGCCGAGCCGCGGGTCTCGGCGACGGTGATCCAGACCGTCGGCGCCAAGGGCTACGACGGCTTCCTGCTCGCGCGCCGGATCGCCTGACGACTAGGGCCGCAGCGACGCGAGGCCGCGCAGCAGCGACGCCGGCAGCACGAACCGCAGGTGGGCCTGCTTGTCGGCGGTGCCGAGCGAGATCACGACCGGCAGGTTGCCGAGCGTCGCCGCCGGCAGGAACGCGGCGACCAGCTTGCCGACGTCGAACACCATCGCCATGCTGTCCTTGCGGGCGCGCGACGCGTCGAGCTGCGCCTTGATCTCGGGGCTCGGCGCGTACGCCGCGGCCTTGCCGCGGGCGGTGTCGATCGCCCGGTGGGCATCGGCCTGGCTGTCCTTGGTGGCCACGACCATCGCGAGCTTGTCGAACGCGGCGACCTGGGCATGCACCGGCTTGTCGCTGCCCATCAGCGTCGCCATCTGGCGCTGGGCCGGCTCGGCCTTGGTCAGGTCCATCGTGGTGTCGTAGCCGCGGATCGTCACGCCGTCGTAGGTCGTCGGCGTCGCGGTCGACTGGATCGTGGTCTTCGCGCCCTGGACCTCGAACGACCGGCCGGTGCGGAACAGCGCGAGCATGCTGGCGAGGCTCGCGTCGGCGACCTTGGCGTCGCTGGTCCCGAACAGCTGCGCCATCTGCAGGCCGGCGCCGGGCGCCATCTGCAGGGTGAACGCCACCTCGCCGGTCATCGTCTTGCGCAGCTGCTCGAGCGCGGCGAGCACCTCCTTGGAGCCGGTCGGATCGAGGAACGCCGCCATCGTCTGCAGCATGCCGTCGTGATAGGGCCCCAGGTCGATCCCGCCGGCCATCACCATCGACGGCTGGAGCGGCGGCAGCTTGCCGAGCAGCGCGTAGTCGGTCGGCTTCTGCGCCGCGACGAACTGGGCGAGCCGCGAGCCGGCGCGCGGGACGAGCGCGACGTCGAGCGAGCCCAGGTCGGCCGCGGCGTCGAGCGTGACGATCAGCTTGTCGGTGTCGGCGCCGAGCGACGCGATGCCGTCGACGTAGGCGTTGACGATCGTCGCCATCTGCGCCGACGAGCGCGGCATGCTGCTGGCGACCTGGTTGCGGACCTGATGCAGCTGCTGCTGGTAGCGCGCGAGCAGCTGCGGCAGGTAGACCGTCGCGGTCAGCTGCTTCGGCGCCGGCTGGGTCACCAGGGTGGCGAGCGCGAACGCGGCGTCGCGATCGACGTTGGCGCGCTCGCCGACCACCGCCCAGCCGTCCTTGATCGTCAGGTGGTCGGCGCCGACCGCGGCGGTCAGCGCCTTGGCGTCCCGGACCTTGCCCGCGACCGTGATCGCCATCGAGCTGTTGTGATCGCTGACCAGGACGTACGTCCAGCTTCCCGCGTCGAGGCCATCGAGCGACGGTACCCCGGCGGCGGCCGCCAGCTGGTGGCGGATGATCGGCTCGGACACCAGCGCGCCGGTGTTGGGCTTGACGGCCTCGACGTAGGCCTGCAGCCCGCGCAGCGTGCTCGCCGGGCCGATCGCGACGGTGACCAGCAGCTCCGGCGGCGGCGCGCCGGCGGGCCCCTTGGCCTCGGCGGGCGCGCTGGCGGCCAGCGCGGCGGCGGTCCCGACGCAGAGAACGAGGCGGCCGAGCCGCCGGGCGAGCACGTGAGAGACAGCAGGACCAGCCATGGCCGGGGAACCTACCATCGCGACTGGCGAAATGCCCGAAACGCCAAAGTCCGCCGCGCAGAGCCTGCACGGCGGACTGGAGATCGTTCTGGCGAGAACGACTAGCGCTTGCTGAACTGGAAGCGAGCGCGCGCGGCCTTCTGACCGTACTTCTTGCGCTCCTTCTTGCGGGGGTCACGCGTGACGTAGCCCGCGGCCTTGAGCTTCGGACGCAGCTCGCTGTCGACCTTCATCAGGGCGCGCGTGATGCCGTGGCGGATCGCGCCGGCCTGCGAGGCGATGCCGCCGCCGCGAACCGTGGCGTGGATATCGTACTGCGCGAGCAGCGCGACTTCCTCGAGCGCCTGGCGGATCACCATGCGCGCGGTCGGGCGCGAGAAGTAATCCTCGTCGCTGCGATCGTTGATCGTGAACTTGCCTTCACCGGCCGTCAGCCACACGCGCGCGACGGCCGTCTTACGGCGGCCGGTGGCGTAGGTCATCTTGTCAAAACCGATAGCCATAAATACTCTCAGTTCTTGATCTCGAGGACGCGCGGCTGCTGCGCGGCGTGCTCGTGCTCGGTGCCAGTGTAGATCTTGAGCTTCTTGATGACGCGGCGGCCCAGCGGGCCCTTCGGCATCATGCCCCACACGGCCTCGCGGATCGCGCGCTCGGGGTCATCCCGGAGCACGTCCTTCGCCAGGCGCGTCCTGATCCCGCCGGGGAACAGGGTGTGGTGCTGGTACAGCTTCTTGTCGGGCTTGGTGCCGGTGAGCCTGATCCCGCCGGCGTTGAGCACGATCACGAAATCGCCCATATCGACGTTCGGGGTGTAGGTGGCCTTGTGCTTGCCGCGGAGCACGAGCGCGATCCGCGACGCGAGGCGACCCAGCGTGTGGCCGGTCGCATCGATCACGTACCACTCTCGCTGCGCCTCGCCGGCTTCCTTGGTGAGCCAAGAGCTCTTCTGCGTCGTCATCATGGGCGTTTACTCGAAGTGCGATCGTCTACAAGACCGCGAAAAATCTGTCAAGCAGCTAGCCGGTGCCAAGCGGCTCCGACGTGATGGGTCGCGGACCATAGCTGAAGGCGCGCCAGGTGGGCAGGTGAAAGATGCGTTTTTGCACCGCGGGGGCGATCGACCTTATCGAAGTGAAGGCTTCGGTAGCTGCACAATGGTTCAGTGTCAGGCAAGT
The DNA here is from genome assembly GCA_036404335.1 of Kofleriaceae bacterium. Taxonomy (GTDB): domain Bacteria; phylum Myxococcota_A; class Polyangia; order Haliangiales; family Haliangiaceae; genus JABFXX01. The sequence goes on along the minus strand of DASWOO010000882.1, from coordinate 2,577 downwards.
GTGGTACGAACAGTTGCGTGCACAGGGTCGGATTCATTCTCAAGCCCGACAAGACCGAAGCCGGGGTCCTGCTCGACGAGCTGGTGCCCTGGCTGATCGAGCGCGGCCACACCGCGATCGTCACGGCCGAGGACCAGGTCCAACCCTTTGGTTGCGAGATCGTCCCGGAGGATCAGCTCGGCGCCGCGGTCGACTTCGCGGTCGTGCTGGGCGGTGACGGCACGATGCTGCGCGCGTCCCGGCTGGTCGCCGACCACGGCAAGCCCGTGCTCGGCATCAACCTGGGCCAGCTCGGCTTCCTGGTCGGGTTCCCGCCGGAGCACGCCAAGCAGGCGATCGAGGGCGCGATCGCCGGCGCGTTCGCCCAGACCCGGCGGATGCGCCTGGCGGTGACCTACCGGCGCGGCGGCGCCGAGCCGGTGGTGCGCTACGCGCTCAACGACGCGGTGCTGCACCAGGGCGCGATGGCGCGGCTGATCGAGGTCGACGCGTTCGTCGACGACGAGTTCGTCGCGTCGTACCGGGCCGACGGCCTGATCGTCGCGACCCCGACCGGCTCGACCGCCTACAACATGGCGGCGGGCGGGCCGATCGTGCTGCCCGGCCAGGCGGCGATGACCCTGACCCCGATCTGCGCCCACGCCCTGACCCACCGGCCGCTGGTGATCTCGGCCAACAACACGATCCGGCTCCGGCTCGGCTTCGACGTGCGCGGCGTGATGCTCACCGTCGATTCGCAATGGGGCCACTCGTTCCTGGCGGGCGACCTGGTCGAGATGACGGCGGCGGCCGCGCCGCTGGTGATGTTCAAGTCGAGCCAGAGCTTCTTCGACGTCATGCGCGACAAGCTGCACTGGGGCGTCCGCGGCGACCGCGGCCGCGATCGCCGCCGGGAGGATGACTGATGCTGCGCCACCTGCGAGTCACCAACTTCGCGATCTTGAGCGACGTCGCGATCGAGCTCGGCGACGGGATGAACGTGCTGACCGGCGAGACCGGCGCCGGCAAGTCGCTGATCGTCGAGGCGGTCAACCTGCTGCGAGGCGGCCGGGCGTCGGCGGATATCCCGCGGGCCGGCGCCGACGAGGCGGTCGTCGAGGCGATCGTCGAGGTGCCCGACGACCTGGCGGCGCACGTCGCCGGCGTGATCGAGGGCGCCGGGCTGCCCGCGGGCGAGCATCGTGAGGTGTTCATCCGCCGGGTGATCCAGCGCGGTGGGCGCAGCCGGACCTACGTCAACGGCGCGCTGACCACCCTGGCGCGGCTCGCCGAGCTCGGCGCGCTGCTGATCGATCTGTCGGGGCAGCACCAGCACCAGGGCCTGGTCGATCCCGGCCGGCACCTGGAGATCATCGACGCGTTCGCCGGCGAGCCGGCGCTGGTCGCGGCGATGACCGCGGCGTGGGACGAGCTGCGGCGCTGCGACGAGGAGGCCACGGCGATGGGCGGCGACGAGCGCCAGCGCGAGGCCCGGCTGGATTATCTGCGCTACCAGATCGACGAGCTCGATGGCGCGGCGCTGCAGCCGGGCGAGGACGTGTCGATCGACCTCGAGCGGGCGCGGCTGGCGTCGGTCGACCAGCTGCAGGCGGCCGCGCGCGCGGCGGAGGAAGCGCTGTACGGCGGCGACGACAGCGCGCGGGACCGGCTCGCCGCGGCGGCGCGCGAGATCGAGCGGGCGGCGCGCACCGATCGCGGGCTCGAGCCGATGACCCGCCAGCTCGGCGAGATCGAGACGCTGATCGACGACGTCGCCGACCAGCTGCGGGACTACGCCGACAGGCTCGAGGGCGACCCCGAGCGGCTGGCGTGGCTCGACGAGCGGCTGGCGATGATCCGCCGGCTGACCCGCAAGCACAACGGCTCGCTCGACGACGTGATCGCCAAGGCCCAGGAGCTCCGGCTCGAGCTCGATGCGCTGACCGGCCGCGATGTCCGGCTGGCCGAGCTCACCGCCCAGCGGGCGCGCGCCGAGGCGATCGCGGTGGCGGCGGCGGCGGCGCTGAGCAAGAGCCGGGGCCGGGCCGCGCGCCGGCTCGAAAAAGAGGTCGGCGCGGCGCTGGCCGAGCTCGGCATGGGCTCGGCGCAGCTCACCGTGGTCAGCGAGCCGCGGACGCTGGGCCCGAGCGGCGCCGATCGCATCGAGCTGATGCTGGCGTCCAACAAGGGCGAGGACACCCGGCCGCTGACCAAGGTGGCCTCGGGCGGCGAGCTGTCGCGGATCATGCTGGCGCTCAAGCTCGCCCTGCGCCGGGCCGACGACGTCGCGACCTACGTGTTCGACGAGGTCGACACCGGCATCGGCGGCGCCACCGCGCAGGTCGTCGCCAGCCAGATCCGCTCGGTCGCCGATCACCGCCAGGTGCTGTGCGTGACCCACCTGCCCCAGATCGCCGCCTACGCCGACCACCACTTCCACGTCGAGAAGACCGAGCTGGCCGGCCGGACGGAGACCCACGTCCGCCGGCTCAACGCCGCCGCCCGCAAGGACGAGCTGGCCCGGATGCTCGGCGGCCACGCGACCTCCAAGGCGCGCGCCCACGCCGCCGAGCTGCTCGCCGACGCCGCCCGGCCGCG
>DASWOO010000881.1:0-5435 GCA_036404335.1 Kofleriaceae bacterium | reverse complement strand
GCTGGGTGAGTGACACCGGCCGGAACAAGACCGTCGTCACCGCGATCTCCAAGATCAGCGATCGACCGGTGGCCAAAGAGGCCTGCCTGGTCGTGATCTACGGCCTCGAGCTCGGCAAGAAGTTCAACCTGAACCGGCCGCAGATCATCATCGGCCGGTCGTCGAAGGCCGACATCCAGATCGATCAGGAGGCGGTGTCGCGCAACCACTGCAAGATCATCAACACGGGCAACGCGATCATGCTCCGCGACATGGGGTCGACCAACGGCACCTACGTCAACGACGAGATGATCGACGAGTACGTGCTGCGCGACGGTGACTTCATCAAGGTCGGCCGCTGCATCTTCAAGTTCCTCAGCGGCAACAACATCGAGAACGCCTACCACGAGGAGATCTACCGGCTGACCACGGTCGACGGCCTCACCCAGGTGTTCAACCGCCGCTACTTCGTCGAGACCCTCGAGCGAGAGATCGGCCGGGCGCTGCGCTACCGGCGCGACCTGTCGCTGATCATGTTCGACATCGACCGGTTCAAGGGCGTCAACGATAGCTTCGGCCACCTCGCCGGCGACCACGTGCTCAAGCACCTGGCGTCGGTGATCAAGACCCGGATCCGGCGCGAGGACGTCCTGGCCCGCTACGGCGGCGAGGAGTTCGCGATCGTCCTGCCCGAGATCGACAGCTACAACGCGCTGCAGTTCGCCGAGAAGGTCAGGAAGCTCGTCGAGGTCGCCGAGTTCAAGTTCGAGGACGCGATCATCCCGGTGACGGTGTCGATCGGCGTCGCCAGCCTGCGCGGCGAGATCGAGGACGCGCTCGAGTTCATCAAGCAAGCCGACGCCAACCTGTTCGCGGCCAAGGAGAGCGGCCGCAACCGTGTGGTCGGCTAGCGCTGCGGGCGGGCTCGTCGACGCCTGCACGCGGACGGTGGACTGGTCGCCGCTGTGGCTCTCGGTCCAGATCGCGCTGCTGTCGACCGTGGTCACCGTGGTCGCCGGCACCGCGCTCTCCCTGCTGATGACCTGGCGCCGGCTGCCGGCGCGCCACCTGATCGACGCGATCATCTCGGCGCCGCTGGTGGTGCCGCCCACCGTGCTGGGCTACTACCTGCTGGTCGGGCTCGGCCGCGACAGCCCGATCGGTAAGGCGTGGGAGGCGGTGTTCGGCGCGCCGATCGTGTTCACGTTCACCGGCGCGGTGATCGCGGCGTCGGTCGGCTCGCTGCCGCTGGTCGTGCGGTCGATCCGGCTCGGCATCGGCTCGGTCGAGCCGAGCCTCATCGCCGCGGCGCGGACCCTCGGCGCGCGGCCGGCGCGGGTGATCGCGACGGTGGTGCTGCCGCTCGCCGCGCCCGGCATCATCGCCGGCGCGATGCTGGGCTTCGCCCGCGCGCTCGGCGACTACGGCGCGACCCAGATGGTGATCGCGTCGCGGGTCGACGGCACGCCGCCGGCGTCGATCTACGTGATGGAGCAGCTGAACCTCAACTGCGAGAACCACGTGCTGGGCATGTCGCTGGCGACCTCGATCGTCGGGATCACGCTGTTGTATCTGGCCAACCGGTTGACCCATCGTCTGCAGCAACGTGGCTAGCGGGCTCGCGGCACAGGTCCGGATCCAGCGCGGCGAGCTCGCGCTCGACGTCGCGATCGCGTGCCCGCCGGGCATCACGTGCCTGATGGGGCCGTCCGGCTCGGGCAAGTCGACGCTCCTGGCGGCGCTGGCCGGGCTGGTCACGCCCGACGCCGGCCGGATCGCGCTGGGCGACGAGCTGTGGTTCGCGCGCGGCCCCGGGCGCGGCCCCGGGCGGGGTGAACCCGTCCACGTCGACGTCCCGGTGCACGCCCGCCAGCTGGCCTACGTGTTCCAGGGGCTCGCGCTGTTCCCGCACATGACCGCGCTGGGCAACGTGGTGTATGGCATGGCCGAGGCCGGCCGCGCCGCGCGCCACCAGAAGGCCCAGGCGCTGCTCGATCGGGTCGGCGTCGGTCACCTGGCCAAGCGCCGGCCGCGCACGTTCTCCGGCGGCGAGGCCCAGCGGGTGGCGCTGGCCCGCGCGCTGGCCCGCGCGCCGCGGCTGATGCTGCTCGACGAGCCGTTCTCGGCGCTCGACCGGCCGCTGCGCGCGCAGCTGATCGCGCTGCTCCGCGAGCTGGTCGGCGAGCTCGGCGTGCCGCTGGTCCACGTCACGCATTCGTTCGGCGAGGCCCGCGAGCTCGCCGATCAGGTCGTGCGGCTCGAGCGCGGCAAGGTCGTCGACGCCGGCCCGGCGGCGCGGGTCCTCGCCGAGGCCGGGGGCGAGATCGAGCTCTGAGCTATGGCTCCGGTAACACGGACGTCGTCGCGCACGTCGCCTGGTGCGTGATGCAGCGGTTGATGCCGTCCCGGTCGTCCTCGGAGGTCAGCTCCGGCCGGACGCAGCAGTCGCCGCCGGCGCAGCGCGCCAGCAGCCGGTCGTGCGGGTAGTCGATGTCGAGCTCGGCGCCGCGCAGCACGTCGGTGCCGAGGATGCCGTCGACCTCGGGCTGATCCGGCCGCAGCTCGGCGCGCAGCGCCTGCAGGGTCGAGTCGGTGTCGCTGATCACCAGCACGGCGATGCCGCCGGGCGGGGTCAGCTCGACGATCGCCGGCACGTTGCAAAACGTCGTGCCGTCCTCGCACGGGCAGTCGTCGCCCGTCGTGGTCTTGCAATCGTCGCCGAGCGACGCCGGTGCCAGGGCGCGGTGGGCGTAGATCTGGCGGCACGGCGAGAGGTCGTTGCCGCCCGGCGCCGCGACCAGCGAGAGCGTATCGATCATGCCGCGCTGGCCGCGCAGGATGCCGCCGGGCATGTACACCGAGTCCTCCGGCAGGCTGGCCAGCGCGGGCTGCTCGGGGTGGAGCTCGAGGTAGCGGTTGTACGCGGTCTGGCCGATGATCGACGTGCCGATGCCGGTCGACAGCACGAACAGCGCGTCGCTGCCGCGCGCCGCCTGCGGCCGGGCGTCGGGGTGCGGGCTGAGGCAGGCCTGGAGCACGATCCGCCGGTTGCCGAACGACAGCTCGGTCCCGGCGATCACCAGCGTGCCGCCGCCGCGGTACGGCGAGTCGAACACCGCGTCGCAGTCGAACGACCGCGCGCGATCGCTGCCGCCGACGTCGGGCAGCACGAACAGCCGGCGGTCGCCGAGCCGCAGCCGGATCGCGTCGCCGGCCAGCGCGTCGGCGCCGATGATCGACTGGTAGATCGTCTCGCCGGTCGGGCCGACGTGGCATACGCCGTCGGCGTCGGCCTCGACCGAGTTGCACGGGTGGACCGCGAGCAGCTGGGCCTCGGGGAACCGGGCGCGCGGCACCGTCTGGTTCGAGGCGAGCGGGCTGTCGCCGAGCAGGGTCAGGTCGACGAACGAGACCTGCGGCACGCTGTCGGGGCCGGGGTCGATGATGGTCAGCGGCGACAGCACGTCGAGCACCGCCGGCCGCGAGATGCCGTCGCCGTCGGGCTTCTCGGGGTGGAGGCCGACCATGACCGCGCCGCTCGTCAGGTCGATCTCGACCGGCAGCGGGTCGCCCGAGAAGTCGTTGCTGACGAAGCTGTCGGTGATCAGCGAGCAGCCACCCAGCAGGGAAGCGAGCAGGGGGACGCCCCCCAGGGCCGGCGCGCGCCAGCTCACCATGGCAGGGCGAAGATCGTGGCCTTGCGGCCGTCGACCTCGACGGTGGCGCCCGGCTCCCAGCTGGTGCGATGCAAGAACGCCAGCGCGCGGGTCGAGTCCCCGTCGGTGACCGACGAGGTCACGCTGCCCTTGGCGGGCGCGGCCAGCGCGGTGCCGGCGGCGATCGGCGCCGTGCCCTCGATGGTCAGGCCGCGCAGCGTGCGCGCGGCGTTGCCCTGCGAGTGGACCCGGAAGATCGGCTCCTGGCCGACGTAGCAGCCCTTCTTGTAGTCGAGGAACCCGGCGAGCGGGGTCTCGAACGGGAAGTGGTCCTCGCCGACGTCGATCCCGTAGCGCAAGAACCCCGCGCGGATCCGCAGCTGCTCGACCTCCGGGTCGGCCTCGGCCCGGGCCGGGCCCGGCGCGGCGCCCTCGACGATCGGCGCGGTCCACACGCTCGCCGCGTCGGTCCACTCCTGGTAGGCCGGGCCGGTGATCGGCTCGAAGCTGACGTCGTCCATGACCGCGTAGCGCTCGAGCAGCGCGCGGGTCTTGTCGGTCAGCGCCGGCTCGCAGCCGACGATCAGCATGTCGCCGGCGCGGCGCAGGTCGATGACCGACAGCACCCGGCCCTTGGGGTTCAGGATCGCGCCCCAGGCGTGCGCGCCGTCGGCGAGCGCCTCCGCGTTGATCGTCGTCAGGCCCTGAAGGAACCGGACCCGGTCACTACCGGTGATGGCCAGGCGGCCCCAGCTGCTGCGATCGATGATCATGACGCGCCTCCGTCCTCATGCTTAGCGCGTCCCGAGGCCCGGAGCCGCTCGGTCCGGCGGGTCTGCGCGGCGGCGTGGCGCCGGTGGTCGTCCTCGGTCTCGAGCGTCAGGTCGGAGATCGCCCGCGGCCGGCCGTGATCGTCGATCGCGACGAACGTCAGGTAGGCCTTGGTGACGTAGCGCCGCGCCCGGGTCTGCATGTGCTCGGTCTCGACCCGGCAGCCGACCTCCATCGAGGTCCGCGACACCGAGTTGACCATGGCCTGCAGCACGACGATCTCGCCGACCTGGACCGGCGACAGGAAGTCGAGCCGGTCGATCGAGGCGGTGAGCACCGCGCCGCCGGCGTGGCGCATCGCGGCCACCCCGGCGCAGACGTCGATCCACTGCATCATGATCCCGCCGAACATCACCCCGGCCACGCCGTTGGTGTGCATCGGCATCACGATCTGCGTCATCACGCAGCGAGTCTGTGCAGGTGTCATGATGGGGCCTCTAGGGCCGCAAGATGATTACTTCTTCTTCGCAGGCGCGGCGGGCTTCTTGGCGGCCTTGGCGGTCGCGATCTTGCGCTTGATGCGAGCCTTCAGCTTGTTCTGGCTCTTCTTGCGCTTCATCTTCAGCGTGTTGCGATTGTCTCCGCGTCCCATGGCGAGTCTCCTTTGAGCCGCTTCCTATAACACAAACCGCTCAAAACTGGGCGCGTGCGGCAAAACTGATGTGCCAGCGGCCGCGCGGGTCGTCGCCCAGCTGGGGCCGCAGCGGGATCGCCCGCTCCCACGAGAACAGCCCGAACGGGGTGACGATGCGGAACAGGGCGATGCCGATCGACGGCCGGATGTCGTCGGAGGTGACCGCGCCCCACTGGTTGGCGATCATCCCGGCGTCGACGAACACGGCCGACGCGAACAGCTTCCAGATCCGGATCTGGGCGTCGAGGCTGCTCATCACCCAGATGTTGCCGCCGGCCGGCAGGATCCGGATCTGGTTCAAGCTGCCCCGCGAGAACGGCGGCACGCCGACCTGG
>DASWOO010000880.1:0-3421 GCA_036404335.1 Kofleriaceae bacterium | reverse complement strand
GTAGACGTCGAAGCTCGGATCGGCGTGCCGGCCCTGGGTCTGCTCGAGCGGCAGGTACGGCGGCGTGCCGGCGCTGATCGTCACGCCCGACTGCGCCGCCTCGTCGGCGCCGAGCACCGCGCCGGCGACCGAGCCGCCCGGAGCGTCGAGATCGCTGGCGATGCCCCAGTCGATCAGCGTGGCCTCGCCGCGCTTGCCGAGCAAGATGTTGTTCGGCGTGCAGTCGCGGTGCACCACGTGGCGCTCGTGCGCGTAGGCCAGCGCCTCGGCGATCGACACCACGTTCGACAGCAGCTCGAGCCGCTCGCGGGTCCGCGGCATCCCGTCCTGCGCCTCGGCATCGGCCAGCTCGTCCAGCCGGTCGCGCAGCGAGATGCCGTCGACCTTCTCGAGCACGCAGAACGGCCAGCCCACGCTCGCCTTGCCCAGCTCGTACAGCTTGACGATCGACGGATGCTGCAGCTTGGCCAGGATCCGCGCCTCCGCGGTGACCCGGCGCTGGAACATCTCGCCCATCCCCGCGGGCAGGTCGTCGCCCTCGCGCGGCGCCTTGAGGATCACCGTGCGGCCGAGCCGCCGGTCCTCGCCCGCGAAGATCTGCGCCATCCCGCCCCGCGCCATCGGATCGGCGGGCCACCTGAAGGCGTTCTCGCTGACCAGGCCCTTGGGCAGGTCCAGCGGGATCGGCGCGTCCAGCGCCTCGTCCGCGTCGACGGCCGACCGGCACATCGAGCACTTCGACAGGTGCTCGCTGATGCTCGGCTGGTGCGACAAGCTCCGCAGCTCGGAGAGCGTCGGATGCTTTTCCTGTCCGAGTGCGACCTCGGTAGGATCCGTCTGCATGGCGCCGAGCTTAACGCTCCTGCGCCTGAACACAACTTGTGGCTAGTGGTCGTGGTCGCAGTCGGGGCCGTGCACGTGACCCTCGTGCTGGTGCTCGTGCTCGTGCTCCGGCGCGCCGGGGACCGGCACGCCCGGCTGGGTCAGCTTCTCGACCTCGGTGATGTGCGCCTTCTCGACCAGGAAGTTCAGGACCTTGTCCTGGCGCAGAGAGTACGTGACGTTGTCGAGCCGGCCATCGCGCTGCCACTCGGCGCGCAGCTTGGCGGGGGCGACGTTGCGGCCCTTGGCCGTGGCCTCGATGTGCTTGGTCAGCTCGTCGTCGGCGACGGCGATGCCTTCCTTGTCGGCGATCGCCTCGAGCACGAGCTGGCCGCGGACCTCGTCGGCGCCGGCCGGCCGCATCTTCTCGCGCAGCTCGGCCGACAGGCCGGCGTTGCCGCGCTCCGGCTTCATGCCGAGCATCTGGCGCAGCCGGCCGTACTGGACCTCGACCGCGCGATCGACGAGCGACGACGCCACCGGGATCTGGTTCTTCTTGATCAGCTCGCGCAGCGCGCCCTCGCGGGCCTCGCGGTCGATGACCTCGGTCTCGCGATCCTCGAGCTCCTTGCGCAGCGCGCCCTTGAGCCCGTCGAGGGTCTCGGCCTTGCCGGTGTCCTTGGCGAACTCGTCGTCGAGCTCGGGCACTTCCTTGGCGCGGACCTCGAGGACGGTCAGGGTCAGCTCGGCCTTGCGGCCGCGGATCGACTCGTCCTTGTAGTCGGCCGGGATCTCGATCTCGACCTTCTTGTCCTTGGTGTCGATCGGGATGCCGGTCAGCACCTGGCGCATGCCCGGCAGCGGCTCGCGGTCCGCGTCGTCGAGGTCGACCGCGAACTGCGGCTGGTTGATCGCGTGCTCGCCGATGTTGCCGGTGACGCTCAGGCCGACGATGTCGCCGGCCGCGGTCACGTCGCGACCCTCGATCGGACGCAGCTCGGTGTGCTCGCGGCGCAGCTGGGCGAGCGCCTCGTCGACCGCCGCGTCCTCCACGTTGAGCTTGCGCTTCTCGATCGCGAGCCCGACGTAGTCCTGCGGCACGACCTCGCCGCGGATCTCGATGATCGCGGCGAACGAGAACGGCTGGCCCTTCTTGATCGGCGCGGCTTCCTCGACGCGCGGCTCGGCGACCGCGGCGAGGTTGTGCTCCTCGGACGCGCGGAAGAACGACTCGCGCACCAGCTGGTACGCGACCTCGGCGTTGATCCGCGGTCCGTAGACCTGCTCGAGCACCGGGCGCGGCACCTTGCCCTTGCGGAAGCCCTTCAGGGCGACGCCCTTGCTGAGCTCCTTGTACGCGTCGCCGAGCTTCTGGCTGACCGTGTCCCACGGCACCTCGACGAACATCTTTTTCTCGACCGGCGAAACGTCTTCGATGCGGACCTGCATGGGGGCAGGCGTGGTTACCACAAGCCGCCTACCTGCGAAACGTCTGACGACCGAACCCGCGCACGTTCCGCAAAACCGCCTGCCCGCCCACGACTTGCGCCTGCCCTCCGGACCAGGCCTGCCGCCCGATACGGCACCTCCCGAACACCTCACCCGGCAACCCTCCCGCGGTCTTGCAACCGCGTTATGATGACGATCACTGCCATGGCCCAGATCCGAGTCGTCGACGACTGGCTCCGCAGCCCAGCGGCAGGTCCCAGTCATTGGCGCTCGGTCATGGTCATCGCCGAGCGCTGGGCCGAGCAGCGCGTGCTGATGCGGGCCTACGCCGAGAGCCGCGACCAGCTGCGCCCGACGATCGTCCTGCACGGCGTCGAGCTCGCGATCGGCCCCGCCGGGCTCGATCTCAACGGCCCGTGGGGCATCCACGTCGGCGACAACCCCGACGGCCGCGCCCAGGAGATCAAGCTGCAGATCGAGGCCGCCGCCCGCCGGATGGCCGGCTCCAAGGGCAACCCGCCGCGGCTCGCCGATGAAGAGTCCCGGTTCGACGCCGATCCGACCGCCGCGTGGGGCCCGGGCGCGCCGCGGATCCTGCCCCGGCCGGCGCCGCAGCCGGCCGCCGTCGAGCACGTCGCGCCGATGGCCGCGACCCGCGTGCCGCAGCTCCAGCCGGCGACCTACGTGCCGCAGGTGCCGGGAGCCCAGCCGATGCCGGCGCCGCCTCACATGAGCTCGGCGCCGTCCAACCCCGAGCTTCGCGCCGCGCCGCTGCCCCGGTCGCGCACCCGGACCCGCCAGCCGCTGCCGCAGCATCACCACGAGCCGCCGCCGGCGGCCCCGGGCCGCACCGTGCTCGGCTACACGTCCGGCGCGGGGGCGCAGTCGGCGATCATCCGACTGGGCCTGATGCCGCACATCTCGGCGCGGCTCGGCTGGCTGGTCGACCGCGTCGTGCCGGCCGAGTTCCACCTCGACAGCCGCGAGCGCCGCGTGCTCAACGCGCTGGGCGAGCGCGAGCTGACCGCGCGCGGCATCGGCCAGATGATCGAGGCGGCTGACCCCGTGTCGTTCATGGAGGAGCTCACCCGCAAGCTCGAGGCCTACAACCTCGACCTGATCCAGCCGGGCGAGCCGGTGGGCGGCGAGC
>DASWOO010000879.1:0-3250 GCA_036404335.1 Kofleriaceae bacterium | reverse complement strand
GACCAACGCGGTCGCGGCCTCGACCGGCACGCTGGCGCTGACCAACAGCACCGACTCGGTGACGCTGCGCAGCCCGAGCCAGCAGATCGACGCGATGGCCTACACCTCGGGGCAGCCCGACGGTGTGTCGCTCAACCGCAGCCCGGACGGCGACGTCGCGGGCGCGTTCGCGCTGCACACGACCCTGTCGAGCAAGCCCAGCTCGCCGGGGACGCGGGTCACCGGCGCCGCGTTCTGATGGCCACCGCGCGAGCCTGGCAGCTCGAGTAGCCGCTGCGCGTGCGCACAGGCCGCGCGTCGACTGCCGCACAACATTCACCGGCGCGACACACATGATGCTTGACCGATCGCCGTCGATCGACCGAAGGTCTTGGCATCGTGAAACACTCACGCTCGCTGTTCATTGTTCTGGGGTTGGTGGCCGGTGCGCTGGCGTCCTGCGCGACCTCTGGTAGCGGCGACGACGACTCGTCGCTCGACACCGGCGCCGCACCGACGCTGACGTCGACCGGTCACCTGCGCCTGGTCGCCGGTAACCTGACCAGCGGCAACTTCCAGGCATACCTGGACCCCGGCATCCACATCTTCAAGGGCGTCAACCCCGACGTCGCGATGATCCAGGAGTTCAACGTCGGCGGGAACACGACGTCCGAGATCCGGACGTTCGTCGACCAGGCGTTCGGCACCGACTACTCGTACGCGCGCGGTGCGTCGTCCGAGCAGATCCCCAACGGCGTGGTCAGCCGCTATCCGATCATCGCCAGCGGCGAGTGGGCCGATAGCCAGGTCGCGAACCGCCAGTTCGAGTGGGCGCAGATCGACATCCCGGGCCCGGTCGACCTCTACGCGATCAGCGTCCACCTGCTCACCTCGAGCTCGCGCAGCGCGCAGGCCATGGAGCTCGAGGCGCACATCGCGGCGCTGCCCGCGGGCTCGTACGTCGTGCTCGGCGGCGACTTCAACACCGCCTCGCGCAGCGAGGCGTGCATCACCACGCTGTCGTCGGTGCTGTCGACCGCGCCGCCGTACCCGGTCGACCAGGCCGGCCAGGGCAACACCAACGCCAACCGCAACAAGCCGTACGATTGGGTCCTGCCCAGCCCGAACCTGCGCGCGCTCGAGACCGCGGTGACGATCGGCAGCAAGTCGTACGCGAGCGGCCTGGTCGTCGACACCCGGGTGTACTCGCCGATCTCCGATCTGGCGCCCGCCGTCGCCGGCGACAGCGGCGCGAGCAACATGCAGCACATGGCGGTCGTCCGCGACTTCCTCCTGCCCAGCTCGCCGACGACCAGCGTGACCGTGACCTCGCCCAACGGCGGCGAGACCTGGACCGCGGGCGCGGCGCAGGACATCACCTGGACGTCGACCGGCGTGACCAGCGTCAAGGTCGAGCTGTCGACCAACGGCTCGACCTGGACCACGCTGTCGGCGTCGACCGCGGCGTCGGTCGGTCACCTCGCGGTCACCGCGCCGGCGACCTCGACCACGTCGGCGCTGGTCCGCGTGACCTCGACCACCGGCACGCCGAGCGACACGTCGGACGCGCCGTTCACGATCTCGACCGGCACGACCCCGCCGCCGACCGGTGGCGTGTTCCTCAACGAGATCCTGGCCAACGAGCCGGGCTCGGACACCAACGCCGAGTTCGTCGAGATCGTCAACGGCACGACCAGCGCCGTCGACCTGTCGGGCTGGACCCTGTCGGACTCGACCGCGCTGCGCCACACGTTCGCCAGCGGCACCAGCCTGGCGCCGGGCAAGGCGATCGTCGTGTTCGGCGGCGCCTCGGCGATCCCGGCCGGGCTGACCAACGCGGTCGCGGCCTCGACCGGCACGCTCAGCCTCGGCAACAGCGGCGACACCGTCAAGCTCGCCAACGGCGGCACCACGGTCGACAGCTTCACCTACACCTCGACGCTTGCGGGCACCGACGGCGTGTCGATGAACCGCAGCCCCGACGCGACCGCGACCGGCAGCTTCGTGCTGCACACGACCCTGTCGGCCTCGCCCAGCTCGCCGGGCAAGCGCGCGACCGGCGCGGCGTTCTAGCCTAGAAGTCGAAGCCCGCCGACACGGAGACCGTCGTCTGCGCGGCGGCGGTGTCCTTGGCGTCGCAGTTGGCGGTCGTCGAGCTGGCGACGCAGGCTGCACCGGTGCCGTCGCGGTCGTCGGTCGAGGACCCGGCGAGCGCGTACTGGACCTCGGCGGTCAGCTGCAGGACGTAGTACTGAAACTTGGCGCCGACGAAGATCCGGTTGCGGAAGATCGTCGCCTGGTCCTTGAACACGAAGTTGTGCAAGGTGTCCAGCTCGTTGCCGGGCGCGAGCGGATCGACGCTCGGCGTGGCGTCGATGACCTCGGACCGGGGCACGATCATCAGCAGGTTCCAGCCGGCGAACGGATCGAGCCGCCAGGTGCCGCCGATGCCGAAGTGCTTGGACAGCGTGACGTCGACCGACGCCGTGGTCAGGTCGAGCTCGCGCTGGTTCATCATCCGCGACACCGAGCCGCGCACGGCGACGCTGGGGATCGGCAGGTCGTGGTAGCCCTCGTGCAGGCCGAGCTTGGCGTACAGCTGGGTCGCCCAGATCTGCGAGTCGAGCAGGTGGACGGCGCCGACCCCGAGCTCGAACGACGGCAGCGGGAACCACAGGCCCTTGTGGGCGAACATGCCGATCGTCCGCAGGTAGCCGGGACCAGGCGTGCCGGCGCTGCCCTCGCGCGCCCGCCAGTACGCCTGCTTGGCGTCGATCTCGGTCTGCGAGCCGGTGACGTCGAACTGGAAGCCGCCGAAGCCGAGCGTGTCCGCCGGGGTCAGCAGCTCGGGCGCGAGCGCGACGCCGAGCTGCGACGCCAGCGCGCGAAACTCGAGGTTCTGGCCGACGTAGGTCGTCGAGCCATCGCCAGCGGTGACCTTGGTGGCGAGCCGCGCCAGCACCAGATCGTTGGAATCGGCCGCGGCCGCGCCGGACAGGCTGCCCAGCACGAACGCAGAGGTGAGCGCGGTCAGCGCCCGACGGACCATGGACGCGAGCGTAGGCTTGCCCGTGACCGGGTGTCAACGCGACGGGACAGCGCGTGGTACGCCAGCGCGATGGTCGCCTACGCCACGATCCTGGTCTCCGAGGACGGGCCCGTCGCCCGGATCACGCTGAACCGCCCCGACAAGCGCGACCCGATCGGCCCGGCGACCTGCGGCGAGCTGGTCCACGCCCTGGCCGAGATCGGCGCCCGGCCGGCGCTGCGG
>DASWOO010000878.1:0-12676 GCA_036404335.1 Kofleriaceae bacterium | reverse complement strand
TCGTCGATCGCGCGCACGACCTTCTGGAACGCGACCAGGCCGAGGGGCTTGGTGATGTAGCAGCTCGCGCCCGCGGCGTAGCACGCCAGGATGTCGGCCTCGGCGTCCGACGAGGTCAGCACGACCACCGGCACCGCGCGCAGCCGGTCGGACTTCTTGATCTCGCGCAGCACCTCGCGGCCGTCGCGCCGGGGCAGGTTGAGATCGAGCAGCACCAGGTCGGGCGGCTCGGCGAGCGCGCTGACGTAGGCGGCCGCGCGCGCGCCGTCGTCGAGCCAGGTGATCTCGATCGCCCGGGCCCCGGTGTCGAGCGTATCGCGGACCAGATCGGCGTCGCCCGGGTTGTCCTCGACGAGCAGCACGCGGATCGGCCGGGTCACGCGGCGTCCTCCGCTGGCTCGGGCACCAGGCTGAATCCGAAGGTCGCGCCCCGGCCGGGCGCCGACTCGACCCAGATCGCGCCGCCGTGGCGCTCGACGATCCGCTTGGCGATCGCCAGGCCGATGCCGCTGCCCTCGTACTTGCTGCGCTCGTGCAGCCGCTGGAACATCTCGAAGATCCGCGGCGCGTACTGCATGTCGAGGCCGATGCCGTTGTCGGTGACCCGGACCTGCCAGCGATCATCGACCCGCGCCGCCGTGATCGTGATCCGCGGCGGCGCCTCGCCGCGGAACTTGAGGGCGTTGCTCACCAGGTTCTGGAACAGCTGGCGCAGCTGCGGCTCGTCGGCGAGCACGGTCGGCAGCTCGCCGAACACGACCTCGGCCCCGGCCTCGCGCAGCGGCTCGGCGAGCACGTGCAGCACGCTCTTGACCACTGCGGTCATCGCCACCGGCACCAGCGGCTTGCCCTGCGATCCCACGCGCGAGTAGGCGAGCAGGTCGGCGACCAGCCGCTGCATCCGCTTGGCACCGTCGACCGCGTAGTGGATGTACTTGTCGGCCTTGTCGTCGAGCTGGCCCCGGTAGCGCTGGCCGAGCAGCTCGGTGTAGCTGGCGACCATGCGCAGCGGCTCCTGCAGGTCGTGCGACGCGATGTACGCGAACTGCTCCAGCTCGGCGTTGCTGCGCCGCAGCTCGTCCTCGTGGCGCTTGCGCTCGGTCAGGTCGACGATCGACGCGAGCGTGAACGTGCCGTCGGGGGTGTCGATCGGGTTGAGGCCGATCTCGATCGGCAGCTCGCTGCCCGCCTTGCGCAGGCCGACGGCCTCGACATCGGTCGTGGTCTCGACGTCGCTGCCCCTCGGCAGCCGGAACGGCCCGGCGCCGCCGTCGCGCAGCCGCGGCGGGACCAGCCGCTCGATGCGCTGGCCGACCAGCTCGCGGCGCGGGTAGCCGAACAGCTGCTCGGCGCGGTGGTTGACCAGGGTGATCGTCTGCCCGGCGTCGATCATCAGCATCGCGTGCGGCGCGGCCTCGACGACCTGAGCGGCGACGAGCAGGCCGCGGACCTTGGCCTCGGTCTGCAGCCGCTCGGTGATGTCGCGGATCGCGTGCGACACCAGCACGCCGTTGGGGGTCTCGATCGGGCTGGCGCTGAGCTCGATCGGGAACTCGCTGCCGTCCTTGCGCCGGCCGTGGCCGCCAGGCGCGAGCACCAGCTCGGCGGGCTTGCCGAGCAGCTCGCGGCGCGGGTAGCCGAACAGCCGCTCGGTCTGCGCGTTGATCAGGAAGATCCGGCCGCGGCCATCGACGATCATCACCGCCTCCGGCGCGGACTCGAGCAGCGCGCGGAACTGCATCGCGCTGGCGATCACCGCCTCGCTGCTCGCCCGGATCGACGACAGGCTCGGGATCGCGAGCGCCCGGGGCAGGATCCGGACCAGCAGCACCGCCGTGGTCACCGACGCGACCGCGGTCACCGCCTTGATCGCGCCGGCGAGCTCCGCGCGCGGCGACCACACCGTCCAGATCGCCACCGCGTGGCTCGCGCCGCACGCGATGATGAACAGCCCGAACCACACGAACAGCCACTGGAACGGCAGGTCGCGCCGCCGCCGCACGAACGCCAGCAGGATGATCGGGATCGCCGCGTAGGCGAGGGCGATCAGGCCGTCGGCGACGACGTTGAGCCACACCACGCCCGACTGCCACGACATCCCTCGATCATGACATGTCGAAAACCGCTGGCCCGGCGCCTAAAACTTTCCGCGCGGCGTGAAATCCTCGTCGGCGACCGCTCAGAAACCCACTGACGAAAGTCGCGCGACGCGACGCGGGAATGCCGCTTTAAATCGAGATGGACCCCTTCCGGAAGTCCGTCTTGCGCAGGTGGACGTTGATGCACACCGGCCGCCCGGTCCTGGCGATCGCCTTGGCCTCGGCGAGCACGCTGTCGACCCGGCTGGCGTCGGTCAGCGCCAGGCCGACGCCGCCGTAGCCCTCGGCGACCTTGTGGTAGTCGGTCCGCCGCAGGTCGCAGCCCAGCGACGTGCCGAGGATCTCGACCTGCTCGCGCGCGATCTGCGCCCACGACGCGTCGTTGCCGATCACCGCGATCGGCGCGACACCGTGGCGGACGTAGCTGTCGAACTCCGCCAGGGTGTACGCCGACGAGCCGTCGCCCCACACCAGCCAGACCTCCTTGCCGGGCCGGACCATGGTCGCGCCGAGCGTGAACCCGCCGCCGACCCCCAGCGTGCCAAACACGCCGGGGTCGAGCCACGACAGCGGCGCGCGCGGCCGGACGATGTAGCTCGCGGTCGCCACGAAGTCGCCGCCGTCGACGACCAGGACGGCGTCGTCGGCCATCGCCTCCTCCATGCGCAGGAAGAAGTGCACCGGATCGATCAGCTCGCCGGCGGCCTGGGCCTTGGCCTTGATCTCGGCGTCGCGCGCGGCCTCCTTGCCGTGCAGCTCGGCGAGCCACGGCTGCCACGCGTCGGGGCTGTGGCCCGCGAGCTGGTCGGCCAGCGCGATCAGGAACTCGCCGGCGTGGGTCTCGGCCGCGATGTCGGGCTTCTTGTTCTTCTTGAGCTCGTGGCCCGAGAGGTTGGCGGCGATCACCGTGGCGTCGCGGTTCAGGCCGCGGCCGTAGCCGAGCCGGAAGTCGAACGGGAAGCCGCACACGACGATCACGTCGGCCTGCTTGAGCGCCTGGCCGCGGTTGTGGCGGAGCTGGAGCTCGTGGGTCCGGCCGAGCAGGCCGCGCGCCATGCCGCCCAGGAACACCGGCGCGCCGATCATGCCGATCGCGCGGGCGAGCCGGGCCGGGTCGGTGACGCCGACCAGCGCCTGGCTGCCGACCACGATCACCGGCTGGCGGGCGGCCTTGATCGCGGCGGCGGCGCGCTCGACGCTGCGGTCGGCGCGCAGCTGCGGCAGCTTGATCGGGACGTGGACCTCGGGCAGGGCGGGGGCGTGGAACTGGCGGTACAGGTGGCCGCGGACGTAGAGCTCGAGCGCCTTGCCGCCCAGGCTCTTGGCCTTACCGCCGCCGCCGAGCTCCTTGGCGTACCAGCCGCGCACGACGGCCTCGGGATAGAGCAGGTCGACCGGGACCTCGACGAACACCGGGCCGGGCACGCCCTCGGTCGCGACCTGGCAGGCGCGCTCGACCGCCGCCGCCAGCCCGGGCACGGTCTTGACCGAGGTCGACCACTTGGTGATCGTCTTCATCATCGACATCTGATCAATGTCCTGCAGCGCGCCGCGGCCCTTGAGCATGGTCGCGGTCGCCCCGCCGAACAAGAGCAGCGGGGTCTGCGCCATCTGCGCGTTCTTGAGCGCGGTGAGGGTGTTGGTCACGCCCGGGCCGGCGGTCACCGCCGCCACCCCGATCGTCCCGGTCATCCGCGCGACCGCGTCGGCGGCGAACACCGCGTTGGCCTCGTCGCGGACGTCGACCACCCGGATGCCCTTGGCCTGGGCGCCGGTCAGGATCGGCGAGATGTGGCCGCCGCATAACGTGAACAGGTGGGTCACGCCGTGCCGCGCCAGGACGTCTGCGATGATATCGCCGCCGTGTGTCATGGCCGGCAGCATCGCCCGCCCGCCCGCCGGCGTACATACTTGGCGGTGTGACGAACCTGGTTCTCTACGCGATCCCCCTGTTCATCGTTTCGATGATCGTCGAGGGGCTGTGGGCGCGGAAGCACCCGAGCCGCTGGCAGGGCTACGAGCGGCGCGACACCACGGCGTCGATCGCGATGGGGCTCATCAGCCTGTTCGTCGGCGCGGCGGCCAAGCTGCTGGCGCTACCGTTCTTCGCCTGGCTCTACGCGCACCGGCTCCTGGATGATGTGGGCGGCGCGTGGTGGTGGTGGCTGGTGCTGCTGTTCGCCGAGGACCTTTGCTACTACGGGTTCCACCGCACGCACCACGAGGTCCGCGGGCTGTGGGCGACGCACGTCAACCACCACTCGAGCCAGCACTTCAACCTGTCGACGGCGCTGCGCCAGCCGCTCCTGACCGCGTTCACCGGTCCGATCTTCTGGGCGCCACTCCCGCTGCTCGGCTTCCCGGTCTGGATGGTGCTGACCGCCCAGGCGTGGTCGCTGATCTATCAGTTCTTCCTTCATACCGAGGTCGTGGGGAAGCTCGGCCCCCTCGAGTGGCTGATGAACACGCCGTCCCATCACCGGGTCCACCACGGCAAGAACGTCGCCTACCTCGACAAGAACCACGGCGGGATCTTCATCGTGTGGGATCGGCTGTTCGGCACGTTCGCGCCCGAGCTCGAGCCGGTGGCCTACGGTCTGACCAAGGACATCCACACCTTCCACCTGGGGCGGATCACCTTCCACGAGGTGGGGGACATGGCCCGCGATCTAGCCCGGGCCCCCACCCTCCGATCGAAGCTCGGATATGTTCTGGGTCCACCGGGGTGGAGTCACGACCACTCGACCCTGACCTCGACTCAGCTCCAGGACGCGATCGCGCCAGGTCCTGCGCCAGGACGTACCGTCCCCGAGGACGAATCGATTCCCGGGGCGTGATCCAGGACCGGCGGCTGGGGGCTGGCGTTGTGCAAGCTGCTGGGGGGTGGACCCCACAGCTGGGGTCCCGAGGGCCGGCCACGCGGTGGCCAAGTCATGATTGTTGCACAACGCCACATCCTGATTTCAGCTACTTGAGTGGTGGACGTGCCGGTCCCCAGATGGGGTGTGAAGCCTCATGCGCAGTTCGCCCGGGTCGGTGTGTCCGTACATGATTTGCGCTATTTACCAGGCGCTCAGCGCGCGATCCCGCACGGCACGCCCATTGCTCATGGTCAGGTCCATGCTGAGTCCGTCTCTTCAGAAGAACCTCGGAGGGCCCCTCCAATCGCGTAAGGCGATGCTGGAGACCCTGGTTCGGCATCTCGACATGGTGCGGCTGTCCGCCGGGGCCATCCTGATGTTCGCGGCGGTCGGGTGCACGGGCCTGATCAGCGGCGGCAGCGATGGCAAGACCGACGAGCAGAACATGGCCACCGCGAGCTGGGCGGAGGACGCATATCCGGCGCTCAAGGCCGCCTGCTACGGCTGCCACAACGGCTCGCGCGTCGGCGTCGGCTTCCTGGTCGGAGCCGACGCGGACTCGGTGAAGAAGACGCTGCTGGCGTACACGCCCGCGGTGATCAACTTCGACGCGCCGGGCAGCTCGCGCATCCTGAGCAAGGGTCTGCACGACGGCCCCGCGCTGACCGCGTCGCAGGCCTCGGCGATCCTGCAGTGGCTGCAGGCGGAGAAGACGGCGCAGGACCACGATCCGGATCACCCGATGGCGGTGTACAAGGTCGCCGCGTTCTCGCCGATGATCTGCACCGCCGGCGTGTCGGGCGACCCGACCTGCCCGACGAACCACATCTCGCTCAGCACGATCGACGGTATCGGCCCCATGCTCGCGGGCGTCGAGATGTCGTTCACGGCGCAGGCGCTGTCGGACTCGCTCTACGTCACCAACCTCACGCTCAACGGCGGCACCTCCGGCGTCTACCTCGAGCACCCGCTGTTCGTGTCGCGCCCGACCGGCAAGGATCCCATCCCGGATCAGATCGACCGCCTGTTCGACGTGAAGGAGAACCTGGCCGGCGGCAAGACCGACGTGCTCGACGGCGGCACCCACTCGTTCAACGGCTTCGACCCGGCCGGCATGGTCGAGATCCACTTCAAGGTGGTCTCGGCGTACAAGCCCGACTCCGGCGGCACCACCGTCGACCCCGGCGCCTGCAAGAAGCTGGCGGACTTCAAGACCGACGCGGTCGCTCAGCTGAACACCAACTGCGCGGGGTGCCACGCAGGCACGGCAAACGCCGGCGCGAAGTCCGCGATGGACCTGACCGGCATCACCTCGACCGACGACGCCGTCCTTGCCACCACCTGTGCGCAGGTCAAGGGCCGCATCAACCTTGTCGACACGACGAAGAGCGGTTTCTACATCGCTCCTGACCCCGCCGGCGGCGCCACGCATCCCTTCAAGTTTGCCACCGCCGCAGCCTTCACCAGTTTCAAGACCCCCGTTGACGTGTGGGTCCAACTTGAAAAGACCGCCCCTTAAGGAGCCCCCCATGAAGAGGATCTCAATTCTGCTCTTGGCCGCGACATCTTTCGCGGTTCCGGCATGCAGCAACGACGCTGGCCCCACTGGGGGCGATGACGATGGTTCGGGCTCAGGCTCGGGCTCCGGATCGGGCTCGGGAAGCGGAAGCGACTCGTACCAGCAGATTCTGAACAGCCGCGTAACCGACTACAACGCCGCCCTCAAGATTGCCGCCCTGCGCCTGACCGGCGCGCTGCCGACGATGGACGAGATCAAGTCGATCTCGGGCGCCGCCGACGACGCCGCGAAGAAGACCGCGTACGAAGCGCTGATCGACAAGTACATGGCCAGCCCGGCCTTTGCGAAGCAGATGTTCGCGTTCTGGCAGGACCAGATGAAGGTCGGCGGGACCGCGGCGTTCGACACCGCCCCGGCGTTCGCCGCCGAGCTCACGGTCAACAACGCCAGCTACATGAACCTGTTCACCCAGGCGACCGGCAACTGCCCGACGTTCGACAAGGCGACCGGCACGTTCACCGACGCGACCTGCGCCAACGGCGGCGTCCAGGCCGGCGTCCTGACCAACCCCGGCGTGCTGTCGAGCTTCTTCGCCAACCTCGCGTTCCGCCGCACCCGGCAGAACCAGGAAGTCTGGAACTGCGTCGCGTTCCCGCTCGCCAGCCAGAACAACGGCACCGACCAGGCGATCCCGGGCGCGTCGAGCCCCGTCACCATGGTGTATCCGTTCAGCCGGATCGCCAGCCCCACCAACGGTGGCGGCCGCGTCAACTTCCAGGACGTGTCGGCGGCGATCTGCATGAGCTGCCACGGTAACCTCAACCACCGCGCGCCGCTGTTCTCGTACTACGACGCCAACGGCATGTACCAGACCGCGCCTGCGGTGCCGGTGCCGCTCGACGGCAACCCGATCGCCAAGCTCAGCGACTGGCTGGTCGGCGCGGACACCCCGGAGTACCTGTTCAACCAGCCGACGCCGGACATGGCGTCGTTTGGCCAGGCGATGACCAAGGATCCGGGGGTCGCCGCCTGCGGTGTCGCCCGCATCTGGAACTGGGCGCTCGGCAAGTCCGACATCGTCGACGCGCTCCAGGAGGTCCCGAACGAGACCATCCAGGATCAGATCGCCGCCTTCCAGGCCAACGGTTACAAGATCAAGGACATGATTGCCTCGGTCTACAAGAACAAAGACTTCACGAGCTTCTGAAAGGAGGACGCCATGATCCGCTTTGGAACAACTCTAACGATCCTGTTCGGCGCCTCCCTCAGGCTCGCTGGCTGCAGCGACAGCATCGAGACCGGCGGCAACGACACCGGTAGCGACGGCCCCGGTGGCGATACCACCGCGACCGGCACCACCGGCGGCTCGGGCAACACGTTCGACCACGAGGACGACAGCATCTCGGTGTGGGATCTGATCAACCGCCTGTCGGTCGAGGGTCCGCCCAGCTTCACCTCGCACATGCACAGCTGCTCGAAGGTTCGCTACGCGACCCTGGGCAACGTGCTGACCTCGCTCGGCGTCAACACCGCCGACACCACCGCGTTCTCGTCGGGCGCGCTCTACAAGGCCGCGGCCACCTCGATGGGCGTCGCGAACTACACGGCGCGCATCCGCGAGAGCATCACGCTCTCGACCTCGGGCATGTCGGCCGCGTTCGACATCTACGCCGCGGGCGCCAAGACCATCACCGACGCGCTGACCACGGCGACGCGTTGCCAGGTTGCCGGCGCAGCCGGCCCGGCGCTGTTCGACGCCAGCAACAAGTGCAACATCGACGCGATCACCTGCTTGATCGGCCAGCCGGCGACGCAGGGTCACGTCGACATCTGCAACCTGTCTGTCACCAAGGCTTCGACACCCGACATTGGCAAGCAGATTGCCGTCGCGGCTCTCCTCGCTGCCGCGTACACCTGCGAGTAAGGAGACCACTACCATGGCGAAAACTGAAACCAGCCGTCGTGACGACCAGCATCACCTCTCGCGCCGCACCCTGATCAAGTGGAGCGTCGCCGCGGGTGCCGCCCTGGGTGTGTCTCGCAGCAAGATCTTCGACATCCTCGAGCGGACCGCGGGCAAGGACGTCGCGTTCGCGGCGAGCGAGAACCCGACCCGCCGCTCGGTGCACTTCATCGCCGGCAACGGCGGCCTGGCGTTCACCCAGTGCTTCTGGCCCCACGTCGATGTTGCCAAGGCCGGCAACGCCACGTTCTCGTGGCAGACCCCGGGCGTGACGACCGACATCGCCGGCATCAAGCAGAAGCTGTCGATCGGTGCGGACACCCCGTGGGCCAAGCTGCCGGCGCAGAAGCAGGTCACCTGCTTCGTGATGGGCAACAACGAGACCCACACCCAGAACCCGAAGTCGACCAACGGCCTCAACGGCAACAGCATCTTCGCGGTCGCCGCGGCGCTGCAGGCGGCCTCGCCCTCGACCATCCCGATGATCGCCATCAACGGCGCCAGCGAGGGCACGGCCCCGGGCGCCCCGACGGCGGCCGCGGTCGGTAACGCGGACGGCATCGTCGGGCTGTTCAACAGCGCGGCGTCCCGCATGGGCGGCCTGCTGGCGAACACCAACGACGCCTCGCTCTACAAGGCGCACTACGACGCGTTCGTCCAGCTCAACCGCGCGTCGAACCGTCCCACGACGAAGACCGCGTACACCACCGCCGGCGGCGCGGCGAAGTTCCTCGGCAAGAACCTGGCGGACCAGCTCGCCATCCAGCCGGCGGACCTGACCCGCTACGGCGTGACGACCAGCACCCGCGCGGACGTCCTCGCCGTCGCCCGCTCGCTGATCGTGACGGTCAAGGCGTTCAAGGCCGGCCTGACCAACAGCATCCTGATGCCGTACCACCCGCAGGATCCGCACGGTCACTGGGACAACAAGGACTACCTGACGCTGACCCCGCTGCAGAAGGGCGTGCTGGACGGGTTCATGACGGACCTGACCAACAACGTCGACGACGTCACCGGCAAGACCCTGTCCGACGACGTGGTGATCACGTTCAACGGCGACACGTACAAGAACCCCCTCAACCGCGGTGGTTGGGGCGACGGTACGCCGATGAACTCGAACATCATGATCGCGTACAGCTCCGGCGACCTGCTGCCGGGCTGGTTCGGCAACGTCAGCGCGACCGGCGTCGTCACCGGCGTCGACGCGACCGGCGCCTCGACCGCGTACAACGGCGCGACGATGGCCAAGTTCGGCCTCGCCTCGGTCGCCTACGCGATCGCCAAGCGCGATGACCGCGCGATCCAGAGCTTCACCGGCGGCGTGACCGTCGGTGGCGTGTTCGGCAACCTGAAGGACAAGTGATCGGGTCGCGGCCCTAGGGTCCGCGCTTCGATCTCCCGCGAGGCCGCCTGGCAAATGTCAGGTGGCCTCGTTTCGTTTTATCGCCGGACCGGCGGCCGCGGCGGCGCGTGCTAGGCTACGCAGCGTGCGCGCGCTGCCCCTGCTGCTGACGACTGCGCTGGTCGCGGGTGGCGCCGGCTGCGGCCGGACCCAGGCCGACAGCGATCCGCCGAGCTCGCACCGGGCCGACGACGCGGCGCGCGAGCAGGCGCGGTTCGACGGCGAGCGCCACCCGGAGAAGCTGGTCGCGGCGCTGGGCATCGGCCCGGGCGCGCGGGTCGCCGACATCGGCGCCGGCTCGGGCCTCCTGACCGTGCACCTGGCGCGCGCGGTCCGGCCCAGCGGCAAGGTGGTCGCGACCGACATCGACGGCGCGGTGCTCGATCTGCTGCAGTCGCGGCTCGCCGCCGTCGGGCTGTCCGATCTGGTCGAGCGCCGGGTCGTCGGCGCCGATCAGCCCGACCTCGAGGCCGGCAGCTACGACGCGATCCTGCTCGCCGAGGTCGACCATTACTTCACCGACGAGGCCGCGTGGCTGCGCGCCGCGGCCAAGGCGCTCAAGCCGGGCGGGCGGATCGTGATCTCCAACCGCATCCACCACCGCCAGAAGTCGATGGCCGCCGCGCAGCACGCGGGGCTCAAGCTCGAGTCGGAGTCGACGCCGGTCCCGTCCCACTTCATTGCGGTGTTCACCGCGGGGACCGCCCTGCAGTAGCCGCGCATCGCGCGAAAGGCCTGAAGCCATGAAGTCGACCACGATCACGTCCTTGCTCCTGGGCTTACTCGCGCAAGCCGGCTGCGGCGATGGCGGCAGCGGCAACAGCGGCGGGAACCCGGCGGCGCTGTGGCTGGCGCCCGACATGATGGAGACCCGGATCAAGCTGGTCGAGCAAGAGCCCGTCCCGTTTTGAGCGCCCGGCGTGGGACCCGGCGGGTCTCAAGAAGCGACCTTCGACATCCGCGCGAGCGTGCCTGCCGGCACGTACCACGTGGAATGCGATGCCGTGATCATCGGCTCGGTCGACGTCCAGCTCACCTTGAGCTGGCGCCACGCCGCCGGCGGTGACGACACCGTGCTGGCGCAGTGGGTCAAGCACTGGGAGCCGCTGCCCGGCAGCCGGTACGACGCCCAGGCGTACGACGTCGACGAGGCCGCGCCGGCGATCGACTACGCCGCCGGCGACCAGCTCGTGTTTCGCTACACCGCGATGAACACCACGACCAGCGAGGCGTTCATCCCGAACGGCGACGGCCCGAACGCCAACGGTCGGATCCCGCAGATCACGCTGCCTCGGTAGGCGTTATAACCGCCTCCATGAACAAGCTCATCCTGGGGGCGATCGCGCTGGTGGTGCTCGCGCTCGGTGGCCACGCGGGTGCTGCGGGCGAGCAGCGCGCCTGGGTCAAGGCCATCCCCGACGACGCGACCTGGCAGCACTACTCCAAGACGGTCGGCAGCGACCAGTTCGGCAAGTGCATCCTCGACGTCAAGACCAACGACATCTACTTCTTCGACGTCAACCTGTTCAACATCCACGCCGACTTCGTGCTCGGCGTGCTGCTCAAGCAGAAGTGGAACGCGGAGAACATCCGCGAGTACAACAAGAACTACTAGCGCGACAAGCCGAAGTTCATCCTCTGCTACCTGACCCACCACCTGAAGGTCGACCGCTGGACGTTCTCGTTCTGGGAGGGCGACAAGATCGGGGCCCCCGACGTGCTGCGGGTCAAGCAGCGGCTGGGCGAGACGTTCTTCATCAAGGACCTGACGTTCCGGCCGGACTCGCCGATGCAGCAGCAGGTCGCGACCGAGGTCGGCAAGCGCGGCCTCAAGATCATCACCAACGACGAGCTGTACAAGAGCGCGCCGTTCCAGGCCTTCACCCGGGGCCGCGCGGTCGGCAAGCTGCACGTCGTGCCGGTCGGCACGGCCTACGAGTCGCTGACCTTCGACCGCCACGACATCGTGCTCCTGCAGGAGAGCTACCCCGACATCACGCCGGTCGCCGGCATCCTCGCCACCGCGTTCTCGACGCCGCTGTCGCACGTCAACCTGCGCGCCGGCGCGTGGGGCATCCCCAACGCCGGCGACAAGCGCGCGCGCGACAAGTACGCCAAGCTCGAGGGCCAGATCGTCTATTACGAGGTCACCGACACCGGCGTGACCCTGCGCGAGGCCACGCCCGCCGAGCGCGCTGAGCTCGAGAACAAGATCGCGCGCGCCAGCCACATCGAGCTGCCCAAGGCCGACGTCACGTCGCGCAAGCTGGCGATGCTGACCCGGATGCGCGCCAAGGACGTCGACAAGTACGGGACCAAGGCCGCCAACCTCGGCGAGATCGTGACCGCCAACCTGCCGGGCGTGAACGTCCCGGCCGGGTTCGGCGTGCCGTTCTTCTATTACGTCCAGCACATGCGGCAGAACCACCTCGACGCCCGGGTCGACGCGGTGCTCGGCGACCCCAAGCTGAAGGATCCGGCGTGGCGCAGGACCGCGCTCGACGGCCTGCGCAAGGCGATCATCGACGCGCCGATCGATCCGGTCACGCTCGACATGATCTACAAGCGGGTCAAGCTCAAGCTCGGCGGCAAGGGCGTGTTCGTGCGCAGCTCGACCAACGCCGAGGATCTGCCCGGGTTCAACGGCGCGGGGCTGTACGACACCGTGCCCAACGTCGTCGGCAAGCAGCAGCTCGGCGACGCGCTCAAGACGGTGTGGGCGTCGCTGTGGAACCTGCGGGCGGTCGACGAGCGCGACGCGTTCGGCATCGACCAGCACCAGGTGTTCTTCGGCGTGCTGATCCAGGTCGGGGTCAACGCCAGCGCGGCCGG
>DASWOO010000877.1:0-1738 GCA_036404335.1 Kofleriaceae bacterium | reverse complement strand
GCCCTGACGCTATTTCGCCACGATATAGCCGTCGTGGGCGAGCAGCTCGGCGGTCAGCACGGCGCCGCCGGCGGCGCCGCGGACGGTGTTGTGCGAGAGGCCGACGAAGCGCCAGTCGAACATGGTGTCGGGGCGCAGGCGGCCCAGGGCGATCGCCTGGCCGTGGCCGACGTCGCGGTCGAGCCGGGTCTGCGGCCGGTTGTCTTCCTCGAAGTAGTGGAGGAACGGCACGGGCGCGCTCGGCAGGCCGAGCTGCTGCGGCCGGCCCGCGTACTCCTTCCACGCCGAGAGGATCTGCTCCTTGCTCGGCTTGACCTCGAACGACACGAACACGGCCGCCATGTTGCCGTCGCTGACCGGCACGCGCAGGCACTGCGCGGTGATCTGGGGCGAGGTCGCCGTCTCGATCTTGCCGTTCTTGAGCGCGCCCCAGATCTTGAGCGGCTCTCGCTCCGACTTCTCTTCCTCGCCCGGGATGAACGGGATGACGTTGTCGAGCATCTCCGGCCACGTCTCGAACGTCTTGCCGGCGCCCGAGATCGCCTGGTACGTGCACACCGCGATCTTCGTCGGCTTGAAGCTCATCAGCGGGTGGATCGCCGGCACGTAGCTCTGGATCGAGCAGTTGGGCTTGGCGGTGACGAACCCGCGCTTGGTGCCCAGGCGCTTGCGCTGGGCCTCGATCACGCCGGCGTGATCGGCGTTGATCTCGGGGATGATCACCGGCACGTCCGGCGTCCAGCGGTGCGCCGAGTTGTTCGACACCACGGGGGTCTCGGCCCGGGCGTAGTCCTCCTCGAGCCGCGCGGTCGCCGCCTTGTCCATGTCGACCGCGCAGAAGATGAAGTCGACCTGATCGGCGATCGTCTTGATGTTCGACGCGTCGGCGACGGTCAGGGCCGCGGTCTTCGTCGGCACCGGCGTGCCGAGCGCCCAGCGGTTCGCGATCGCGTCGGCGTAGAGCTTGCCGGCGGAGCTCGGGCTCGCCGCGACGGCGGTGACCTCGAACCGGGGGTGCGATTCGAGCAGGGCCACAAACCGCTGGCCGACCATGCCGGTCGCGCCAACGACTCCAACCTTCAGCTTGCTAGCCATGACGCGGCCACTCTAGCAGCCGCGGCCCCTGGATCAATCCCCCGGCTTCAAGAGCGGGGCGGCAGGTGCTCGATCGCCGCGACCCGCAGTTGCTCCTGCGGCGTGAACGAGCTGGCGAGCAACGCGGCGACTCTCGCCTGGCGCTCGTCGTCGGACAGCGAGCCATCGGCCAGCAGCGCGGCGCGCGCGGCGCGGAACGCCGCCAGCCGATCGTCCCACGCGGCGCGGGCCTGATCGAGCGCGGCCAGCCGCTGGGCGGCCTCGGGGCCGAGCTTGGCGGCGCGGGCCGCGGCGATCGCGGCTTCGCTCGCGCCCTGCGCGCGCAGCTCGGCGTCGCGCGCCATCTGATCGATCGGCGCGGTCGCGGCGGCGCGGGCGGCGCGGTCGGCCGCCGGCAGCTGGGCCTCGAGCGCGGCGAGCTTGGCCTGGCGCTCGGCCTCGGTCAGCGCCTTGTCCTGCAGCACGTCGCGCCGGGCGACCGCGTTGCGCAGCGCGGCCTCCTCGTCGGCGAAGAACGCCTCGCGCACCGGCGTGGTGAACCACCGGGCGCGCAGATCGTGGATCCGGTCGAGCTCGGCCAGCACGTCGTGCTTGTCGAGCGCCGGCGCCAGGTCGCGCGCGGCCTCGCGGTAACCGAGGTAAT
>DASWOO010000876.1:0-4731 GCA_036404335.1 Kofleriaceae bacterium | reverse complement strand
CGACTCGCTCGACGACGGCCGCGCCGCGCTGATCCAGTGGGCGCGCCTGCACTCCACCGCCGGCGACGCGCTGTCGACCGCGCGCTGCATCGTGCTCGCCGACGACGGCACCGGCACCTGGCGGCTGTGGCAGCTGGTCCGCGCCGACCCGTCGCTGCGCGACGACGTCGACAGCGCGCTCCACGACACCGCCGAGCGCGACGCCACGCTCGCCGAGCTGCGCCGGATCGCCGAGCAGCTGATCGACGCCGACACCCGGCTCGCCGCGCTGTCGATCCGCCTGCCCGCCACGCTCGACAACCTCGCGCACACCGACGCCGGCGTGGTCTACATCGGCTTCATGCCGCCGGTCGCCACGCCGCTCACCGAGCCGCGCCCGCGCCGCGATCCGCGCACGATCCTGCGCGGCTCGCTCGAGCCGCTGATCGCCCGCGACCTCCGCGATCGCGAGATCGAGCTCGACGAGCTGCTCGGCCACGCCCCCCGGCCGAGCACGCCCTTGCCCACGATCCCGGCGCCCAAGCCGGCGGCCGAGGCGCCGGCGATTCGCGAGTCGGGGCCGCACCACGCGCGCGGCTGACGGCCCCGGCCTGCCGCGTGCTCGTCGGTCCGGGCTACCTACAGCGACAGCTTGGCCCGGAGCCAGTCCTCGGCGCGCTGGGCCACGACCTGCTCGGCGAGGTCCTTGCCGAGCTGGATCAGGCGGGCGAGCTCGCCGGCGGCGTCGTCGCCGAGCTCGGCGACCGGGATCGAGACGGGCAGCTCGACGGGCGCCGCGCCGAACAGCGCGCCCGCGACCTGGAGCCGGCCGAGCGCGTAGGTCAGGCGCAGCGACAGGTTGCCGGGCAGGTCGATCGAGGCGGACAGCGAGCGCAGGGCGAACAGGAACGACAGCGGCGACTTGAACACGGTCTCGCCGGCCTCGGCGTGGTCGATGTGGATCACGAGCTTGCCCAGGCTCGGCAGGAGCGCGGTCGCGGCCAGCTCGATGGTCGCGTCGTCGATCGTCAGGTGGTAGACGTGGAGCGGGGCGCGCCGGGGCCGCGGCAGGCGGAACAGCGCGACGGTCGAGACCTCGAACCGCACGCCGCGCACGACGAGCTCGCGGCAGTCGCGATCGACCAGCGCGAGGCCGAGCGGCGGCA
The DNA here is from genome assembly GCA_036404335.1 of Kofleriaceae bacterium. Taxonomy (GTDB): domain Bacteria; phylum Myxococcota_A; class Polyangia; order Haliangiales; family Haliangiaceae; genus JABFXX01. The sequence goes on along the minus strand of DASWOO010000876.1, from coordinate 3,586 downwards.
GGCCGCAGGTCAGGGCCGCGACGCTCAGCGCCAGGTGGCCGACCCCGTCGTCGCGCCGCACGCCGAGCCCGTCGAGCTCGACCCCGCCCCGGACCAGCGACAGCGAGCCGTCGCCGATCGTCGCGTCGGCCTGGAGCGACTCGCCGATCCGCGCCGCGATCTGCGCGCGGGTCGTGGCGGCCAGCGCGAACCCGGCGATCACCAGGACCGCGAGCCACAGCGCGGCCAGCCCGAGCACTCCCCAGCCGATGCGGCGGAGCCAGATCACGGGTCGATCAGACGTCCAGCTCGCCGATCTCGGCCGCGTTCTCGGTGATCATCCGGAACCTCGCGGCGACGTCCTTGCCCATCAGCTCCGAGATCGTGTTGTCGGTCGACAGCATCTCCTCGTCCTTGACCGTGACCCGCAGCGGCTGGCGCGTCCGCGGATCGAGCGTCGTCGACTTGAGCGTATCGGGGTTCATCTCGCCCAGGCCCTTGAACCGGGTGATGCTCGGCTTGGCGTTGCCCCGGACGTGCTGCTTGATCAGCGCGTCGCGGTGCTCGTCGTCGAGCGCCCAGTAGGTCTGCTTGCCGATGTCGATGCGGTACAGCGGCGGCTGCGCCAGGTACAGCTTGTGGTGCTCGATCAGCGGCCGCATGAACCGGAAGAAGAACGTCAGCAGCAGCGTCGCGATGTGGTGGCCGTCGGCGTCGGCGTCCATCAGCAGGAAGATCTTGTCGTAGCGCAGCTTGTCGAGGCTGAACGTGTCGCCCATGCCGCAGCCGAGCGCCGACACGATGTCCTGCAGCTCCTTGTTGGCGAGCAGCTTCTGGTTGTTGGCCTGCTCGGCGTTGAGCACCTTGCCGCGCAGCGGCAGGATCGCCTGGGTCCGGCGATCGCGGCCCTGCTTGGCCGAGCCGCCTGCCGAGTCGCCCTCGACGATGAACAGCTCGCTCTCCAGCGGATCGGTCGAGCTGCAGTCGGCGAGCTTGCCCGGCAGGTTCAGCCGGTGCGACACCGCGGTCTTGCGGGTCACCGCCTGGTGCGCCGCGCGCGACGCCTCGCGCGCCCGGGCCGCGATGATCGTGCGCGCGATGACCGCGTGCGCCCAGTTCGGGTTGCTGTTCAGGTAGTTCTCGAGCGCCGGGCGAACCAAGCCCTCGACCTGGCCCGAGACCTCGGGGTTGTTGAGCCGGTTCTTGGTCTGGCTCTGGAACTGCGGATCGTGGACGTAGGTCGACAGCACGGCGACCACGCCCTCGCGGATGTCCTCCGCGGTCAAGGTCACGCCCTTGGGCTCGAGCTTGTGGGTCGCGATGTAATTGCGGATCGCCTTGACGATCGCCGCGCGCAGGCCGGCGTCGTGGGTGCCGCCGTCGGGGGTCGGCACCGAGTTGACGTAGGTCTTGATCAGGTCGTCGGTCGACTCGGTCCACTGCAGCGCGAGCTCGATGCCGAGCTTGGCGTCGTCGTCGCGCTTCTCGACGTAGAACACCGCGCCGGTCGGCGGCACCGGGGTCTTGGCGCGCTCGCTGACCAGCTTGGGCAGGAACTCGGCGATGCCCTGCGGGTGGACGAACGTGCTCGTGGTCGGCGGGGTCTTGGTCTCGTCGGTGAAGACGATCTCGAGGCCGCCGTGCAGGTAGCTCTTGGCCTCGAGCCGCTCGGCGATCGCGTCGGCGTCGAAGTGCAGCTTGTTGCCGAACACCTCGTCGTCGGGCCGGAACCGGATCAGCGTACCCGAGCCGCGGGCGCCGCCGAGCTTCTTGAGCTTCTGGGTGACGTCGCCGCGCTCGAACTGCAGCTCGAACCGCTCGCCGTCGCGCTTGACCTGGACCAGCAGCTGGCTCGACAGCGCGTTGACCACCGCCGCGCCGACGCCGTGCAGGCCGCCCGACACCGCGTAGCTCTTGCCGCGCTCGAACTTGCCGCCGGAGTGCAGGGTCGTGAAGATGACCTCGGCCGCCGACTTCTTGAACTTGGGCATCACGTCGACCGGGATGCCGCGGCCGTTGTCCTCGACCGTCGCGCTCCGGCCGTCCTTGTGCAGGATCACGTCGACCCGGGTCGCGTGCTTGTTGATGACCTCGTCGATCGAGTTGTCGACGACCTCCCACAGCAGGTGGTGATAGCCATCCTTGCCGGTGCCGCCGATGTACATGCCCGGCCGCTTGCGGACCGGATCGAGGCCCTCGAGGACCTGGATGTCCTCGCCGGTGTACTTCGTTGCCATTAATTGACTCCCTGTCCGCCCTCGGCGTTCGCCAGCGGCTGGATCGCGACCGGCTTCTTGACCACGATCAGCTGGGACTTCTTGAGGATCTGCAGGCCCTTGCCGCCGCGGCCCTTGACCTGCTTGGGATCGGCCGGCAGGTCGAACCGCTTGCCGGACTTCTCGGCCTCGACGCTCAGCTGATCGCTCTTCAGGCCGGCGATGAAGCCGATCACGTGGTCCTCGTCCTCGGTCTTGATCACGGTGACCCCGCGGCCCGGGCCCTCGAGCTTGGCGATCTCGTCGGCCTTGCACAAGAGGACGTGGGCCTCGCGGGTCGCCACGACCACGACGTCGCCATCGTTGCACGCGACCACGCCGATCATCTCGTCGCCGTCGCCCGGCCTGGCGTAGCGCCGGCCGGCCTTGGTGGTGACCTCCGACGCGGTCGCGGTCGCGAACCGGAGGCCATAGCCCTTGCGCGAGATCGCGAGCAGGGTCGGCGGCACCAGCGCGCGCGGGTCGAGCGTCATCGCCGCGACGATGCGCTCGCCGTCGGCGAACTTGAAGTACTTCTGCGCCGGATCGCCGTAGCCGGTGGTCGCGGCGATGTCGTTGATCTTGATGACGTAGCCCGAGCCCCGGTTGGTGAAGAACACGACCTTCTCGCGGGTCGAGCCCGGCAGCACGTGGGTGACCTCGTCGCCCTCGCGCGTCCGGGTCTGGCTCGGCTCTTTGAGCTCGCGCACCCGCTTGATCCAGCCGTCGCGGGTGACCACGACGTTGGCGTCCTCGTCGATGATGAACGCGTCGGCGTCGAACGTGGTCTCCTCGGCGGAGCCGCCGGTCTTGGTCCGGCGCGGCGAGCCGAGCTCGGCGGCGGTCGCCTTGAGCTCGTCCTTGATCACGGCCCACAGCTTGGTCTCGCTGCCGAGGATCACGCGGATCTTCTTGGCCTCGGCCTGCTTCTGCGCCAGCTCCTCGCGGATCACGTTGATCTCGAGCTTGGCCAGCTTGTACAGCCGGAGCTCGAGGATCGCGTCGGTCTGCAGCTCGTCGAGCTTGAACGTCTTGATGATCTTCTGCGCCGCGTCTTCCTTGCCGTCGGATGCGCGGATGATCTTGATCAGCTGGTCCAGCGCGTCGAAGATCGTCGCGAAGCCCTGCAGGATGTGGATCCGGGCGTCGAGCTGCTTGAGCTGGTACTCGAACCGCCGCGACACGACCTCGAACCGGAAGTCGAGGAAGTGGCCGAGCGCCTCCTTGATCCCGAGCCGGCGCGGCTGGGGCGGGGCGTCCTTGGGCAGCTTGCGGCCGGTGTCGTCGTCGAGGTACGCCGGCGGCACCAGGCAGGTCAGGTTGACGTGGAAGTTCGACTGCAGCGGCGTGTG
>DASWOO010000875.1:0-2792 GCA_036404335.1 Kofleriaceae bacterium | reverse complement strand
TTGCGGCCGAACCGCGCCGCGAGCGCGCCGAGCGCGGCCAGGCCATCGACGCCCGGGATCCGCCAGTCGACGACCATCGCGTCGGGCGGCTGGCCGAGAGCGAGCCGCTCGGTGACCCGCGCGATCAGCCGGTCGCCCGAGCTGACCGCCTCCGCCCGCCAGCCCAGCGCGCGCGCCATCGTCACCAGCGCCGCGCGCTGATCCGGATCGTCCTCGGCGATCACGACCTCGAGCTGGTGCAGCGCGCCCAGCACCTCCTCGAGCAGCTGGGTCGCGTCGAGCCCGTGCCCGATCGTCGCCCAGAACTCGCTGCCCTCGCCCGGCGCGCTCTGGACCCCGACGTCGCCGCCCAGGAGCTGGGCCAGCCGGCGGACGATCGACAGGCCGAGGCCCGTGCCGCCGAACTGCCGGGTGGTCGACACGTCGGCCTGGGTGAACGGCGTGAACAGCCGCGCCTGGATCTCGGGCGAGATGCCGATGCCGGTGTCGCGCACGGCGTAGCGCAGGGTGCACTGGTCGTCATCGCGGGTCAGGCAGCTGACGGCGAGCTCGACGTGGCCGCGCGCGGTAAACTTGATCGCGTTGGACAGCAGATTCGTGATGATCTGCCGGATCCGGGTCGGGTCGCCGCGCACCACCCGCGGCAGGTCGTCCGCGAGCTCGAGCCGCAGCTCGAGGTGCTTGGCCTCGGCCTGCGGCGTCATCAGATCTTCGATCTCGTGGACCAGCCCCGGCAGATCGAACGGCGTGTCCTCGATCGCCATCTCGCCGGCCTCGATCTTCGACAGGTCGAGCACGTCGTTGATCACGCCGAGCAGCGATCGGCTGGCGATCTGGATCTTGGTGAGGAACGAGCGCTGCTCGTCGGACAGCTGCGACTGCTCGAGCATGTACGACAGGCCGATCACCGCGTTGAGCGGCGTGCGGATCTCGTGGCTCATGTTGGCGAGGAACGCGCTCTTGGCCGCGTTGGCGCTCTCGGCGACCGCGGTCGCCCGGCGCAGCGCCGCCTCGGCCTCGCGCCGCTCGGTGATGTCCTGCAGCGCGCCGGTCAGCCGCACCGGCCGGCCGTGGACGAGCTCGGCCTCGCCGACCGTGCGGACCCAGCGCGCGCGGCCGTCCGCGGTGATCAGCTGGGCCTCGACGTCCCAGCCGACGCCGGTCGCTATCGCCTGCTCGACCGCGTGGCTGATGATCACGCGGTCGTCGGGCCGGTAGTAGTCGATCGCCTCGTCGAGCGCGGGGACGAAGCCGTCGGGTCGGCCGTGGATCCGGCAGGTCTCGTCGCTCCACTCGATCGCCATGGTGTCGAGATGGACCTGCCAGCCACCGACACCGGACAGGTGCCCGGCGCGCTCGAGGAACGCCTCGCTGTCGGCCAGCCGGCGCTCGGCGAGCTTGCGCACCGTGATGTCCTGCTGGGTGCCGTGCATCCACTCGGGCTCGCCATCAGCGGTGCAGGTCGTGATCCGGCCGCGGATCAGCATCCACACCCAGTGGCCGGCGCGGTGCTTGAGCCGCAGCTCGCACTCGATGAACTCGAGCTCGCCGGCGCTGTGGCGGCGCAGCGAGTCCTGGGCGACGCGCAGGTCGTCGGGCTGTGCCCGAGTCATCAGCATGTCGATGTCGATCGGCTCGAGCTCGGCCAGGGCGAAGCCGAGCATCTCGGCCCAGCGCTCGTCGACCCGCGCCGCGCCGGTCGTCAGGTTCCAGTCCCAGGTCGCGATGTTGGTGCCGCGCAGAATGTTGTCGAGCCGCTCGCGCTCGCGGGCGAGCTCGTGGAGCAGGCTCTGCTGCTCGAGCGCGGCGTCGAGCTCGCGGCCGCGGCGCTCGGCGGTCTTGGTCGCGGTGGTGTCGCGCACGGTCAGCGCGATGCTCGTGACCTCGCCGTCGCGGCCGGTGATCGGCGAGGTCGCGATCGACACCTCGATCAGCGAGTCGTCGGCGCGGCGGCACAGGGTCTCGAACGGCGCGACGGGATCGCCGCGGCCGATGACCTCGACGACGCCGGTGATCGTCGCCGCGCCGCTGTCGGGCTGGACGAACAGCTCGAGCTGCTTGCCGATCGCCGTGCTCGCCGGATAGCCGAAGATCCGCTCGGCCGCCGCGTTCCAGCTCAGGATCCGGCCGTCGAGCGCGCGGGTGATGATCGCGTCGCTCGAGTTATCGATGATCATCGCCAGGCGCAGGCGCTCGAGCTTGAGCTGCTTCATGCCGTCGAGGCTCGACAGCAGGGCGTACAGCAGGCAGCACACGAGCAGGGTCAGGACCGAGCCCCAGGCGACGACCTGGGCCGGCGACACCAGGTTGAGCCGCTCGACGTAGGCCGCGCGGGCGTGGACCTCGATCCGCCACTGGCGGCCGAAGATCGATCGCGGGACCGGCGCGGTCAGGCCGTCGACCGCGGGGTCGCTGTCGTGCAGCGAGGTGAAGAACCGCTGGGTGTAGCCATCGGGCGCGACGTCGTAGAGCGCGACCGCGATGTCGTCGTGATCGCCCTCGAAGTTCTGCAGCACCTCGCCGCTGGCGACCGGGACATACGACCAGCCGTAGCAGGCCGCCTCGCGCTCGGCGGGCGTGGTCGTCGGCCAGCCGGGGCGGTAGATCGGCAGCAGCGCGAGGAACGCGCTCGCCGGGCGCGCGGCGTCCTGGACCAGCGTGATCGGCGAGGTGATCGTCGGCTTGCCGGTGCGCATCGCCTCCTGCGCGGCGGCGCGGCGCGACCGCTCGGACGCGATGTCGAGGCCGATCGCGGCGCGGCTGCGGGTGACCGGCTCGATGTACTGGATGAC
>DASWOO010000874.1:0-7647 GCA_036404335.1 Kofleriaceae bacterium | reverse complement strand
CGATCGCCGGCACGATCGTCACTGCGGTCGCGCCGCTGCCGATCACGACGACGCGCTGGCCGGTGTAGTCGAGGTCGGCCGGCCACCACTGCGGATGGACGACGCGCCCGGCGAACTGCTCGATCCCGGGAAGCGTCGGCGCGTGCGCGGCGTCGTACCGGTAGTAGCCGCAGCACAGGTAGAGGAACCCGCAGCGGTAGGTCTGGCGCTGGCCGTCGAGCTCGACGTCGAGTGACCACTTCGCGTCAGCCGACGACCACGCGGCGCTGATCACGCGGTGGCCAAACCTGACCAGCGGCTCGAGGTCGAACGCCGCCGCGGTGGCGCGGATGTACGCCAGGATGTCGGCGCCGTCGGCGATCGCCTTACCGGCGGTCCACGGGAAGAACGGGTAGCCGAGCGTGTACATGTCCGAGTCCGAGCGCACGCCCGGATAGCGGAACAGGTCCCAGGTGCCGCCGATCGCGTCGCGCGCCTCGAGGATCGCGAGCCGCCGGCCCGGGCACTCGGTCTTGAGCCGGTACGCGGCGCCGATGCCGGACAGCCCCGCGCCCACGATGATGACGTCGAGCTCGTTGGTCATGGCGGCACCGCGGCCGAGGATATCGCGTATCCTCTCGGCGTGACCGCGGACCTGCGCTTCGGGCGCTACCGGGTGACGGCGCCGCTCGGCGCCGGGGCGATGGGCGAGGTGTTCGCCGCCATCGACGACGTGCTCGGCCGCGAGGTCGCGGTCAAGACCTTGCGCGGCAGCGCGTCGGGGCTCGCGGCCCGGCTGCGCGACGACCGGTTTCGCCAGGAGGCGCGGGCGATCGCGGCGCTGCATCACCCGGGCGTGGTCGCGGTGTTCGATCTCGACCTGACGGCGAACCCGCCCTACCTGGTGATGGAGCGGGTCGCCGGGCCGTCGCTCAAGGAGCGGCTGGCGCACGGGCCGCTGCCGGGCGGCGAGCTGCGCGCGCTCGGCATCCAGGTCGCGCGGGCGATCGCCGCGGCCCACGCCGCCGGCATCCTGCACCGCGACGTCAAGCCGGCGAACATCCTCGCCGCCGGCCCGGGGACGTGGAAGCTCGCCGATTTCGGCGTCGCCCACGTGCCGGACTCGTCGATCACGATGACCGGCCAGTTCGTCGGCTCGCCGGCGTACGCGCCGCCCGAGGCGCTGATCCGCGGGCTGTCGGGCGCGGCCGGCGACATCTTCGGCCTGGGCGCGACGCTGTACGAGGCGGCCGCCGGGCGCTGGCCCCGGATGGAGGCGGGCGGGACGGTCGGCGGCCTGCTGCTGCCGCTGCCGCCGGTCACCGAGCTCGTCCCCGGGCTGCCCGCCGAGCTCGCCGCGGCGATCGACCGCGCCGTGGCGATCGAGCCGGAGCATCGGCCGACCGCGGACGAGCTGGCCGAGGCGCTCGCCGGGGCGGCGTCGCAGATCACGCCGGTGCCGCAGATGTCGCCCGTGCCGTCGCAGCCCGTGACGCTGGTGCCGCGCGCGACCGCGACCGAGGTGGTGGCCTCCCCCCGGCGCGACTGGAAGCCGTGGGTCGCCGCCGCGGTGATCGCGCTGGCGCTGATCTTCGCCCTCGCGCGCGGCGGATCATCGACCTCGCCGGTCGCGCCCGAGCTGGCCCCGGCCGTCGCCGCGACGCCGGCGGACGCGCCGACCACCGCGCCGATCACCGCACCGGTCACCGCACCGAGCACCGCACCGATCACCGCCCCGCCGCCCGGCCTCGACGGCAAGCAGACCAAGGACTGGCGCAAGATCTTCGACCAGCTCGACAAGGGCCACGTCGACGAGGCCCGCCACAAGCTCGACGAGCTCGAGCACAAGTACGGCGCGACCGACGACACCCGCCGGCTGCGCGCGCAGCTCGACGCCACGCCGCCGTCCGGGCCACCCGGGCCACCTGGCCCCGGCCACGATCCGCCGGGCCCGCCCGACGACGACGACGATCCGCCGCGCCCCGGTCCACCGCACCCCGGCCCCGACCCGCGCGGCTACGGCCACCACCACCGCCACGGCGACTGACGCGCGGCTACTCGGCGTACATCTGGATGTCGGTCGCGGCTTCCATCGCCAGCTGATAGGTCCGGTCCCAGTCCGGGTGGCGCAGCAGGATGAAGCCATCGCTGACCAGCGTCTTGCGCCAGTCGCGGCGGTGCGTCCCCGGCGGCAGCAGCCGCTGCTCGACGACGTGCTCGCCGTGCCGGTGCAGGAACTCGCGCAGCCCGTCGATCCGCGTGATCCGACCCTGGCCCATCGCGCGCTTGAAGATGATCGCCGCGTTGTACTTGCGCGCCGGCCGCGCCTCGAACGTGCCCCAGCACACCGCGCGCGCCCACTCGCGGAACAGATCGATGTCGCTCGTGTAGTTCATCTGGTCGACCAGGTGCGCGCCGCCCGGCCGGCAGCCGATCTCGCCGAACACGACCTCGCCGTCGGCCTTGCGATACCACTCCATGTGGGTGAAGCCGTCGCCCATGCCGAGCGCCTCGAGCACCGCGTTGCCGAGCGCGAGGCCGCCGGCGAGCCTGGGCTGCTGCAGGTCGCGCACCGTGATGATCACCGGGCTGATCCACTCGTGGCTGCGCGCGTCGAGCGGGCGCGGCAGGTACTGCGCGACGTTGGCGTACGCCGGCGCACCGCCGATGCACACGGTGTCGAACGTGTACTCCTCGCCCTCGACGAACTCCTCGCAGCTGGCCTCGTGCACGTGCTTGATCTTGGCCAGCACCGCGTCGAGCCCGGCGCCGTCGTCGACGCGATAGGTATCGGCGCTGCCGGCGCCGGCGATCGGCTTGATGATCAGCGGAAACCCGATGTGATCGGCCGCCGCCCGGGTCTCGGCCACCGTCCGCACCCGCACCGCGCGCGGCACGCGCAGCCCGGCCGCCGCCACGCGCTCCTTCATCAGCTGCTTGTCGCGGAAGCCCTCGACGGCGTCGACCGACATGCCGGGCACGCCGAACCGCTCGCGCAGCCGCGCCGCGGTCAGCACCATGACCTCCCAGTTGCACAGCACGCGGTCGACCTCGCGGCCGCGCAGCCAGCTGGTCACGCGCGCGACGACGTCGTGCTCGTCGAGCAGCCGCGGCACCTGCAGGTAGTCGTACAGGTGGCGCTTGAGGTGCGCGGGCAGCGCGGCGGCGGGCTGGTCGCCGACGCCATAGACGTCGACTCCGACCTCGGCGAGGCCGCGCGTGTACTGCTGCATCTCGGGCGGATAGCTCGGCGCGAGGAACACGGCCTTCATCGTCCCGCATGGTACAACCGGGCGATGCGCAACGTGGTGTTCGTCGCACCGTTTCCCCTCGATACGACGATGCGGTTCGCCCGCGCCGCGGCCGGCCTGTCCGGCGCGCGGATGCTCGGCATCCTCCAGGAGATGCCGCGCGGCGATGACGCCGGGCTGTTCGCCGATATCGTCACCGTGCGCGACGGCCTCGACCCCAGGCAGCTGATCGAGGCCGCGCAGCTGCTCGAGCGCCGCCACGGCAAGATCCATCGGGTGCTCGGCATCCTCGAGGTCCTGCAGGTCCAGATCGGAGAGGTTCGCAGAGCGCTCGGCGTGCCGGGCACCGACCCCGAGACCGCCGACCTGTTCCGCGACAAGGCGCGGATGAAGGAGGAGCTGCGGCGCAAGGGCCTGCCGTGCGCGCGGCACAAGCTGCTGCACACCTGGGCCGACGCCGAGGCGTTCGTCGCCGAGGTCGGCCTGCCGCTCGTGCTCAAGCCGCCGGCGGGCATGGGCTGTAAGGCGACCTGGCGGGTCAAGAGCCTCGACGAGCTGCGCGGCGCGCTCCAGGCGATCCACGCGTCGCCGTCGAACCCGGCGCTCGCCGAGGAGATGCTGGTCGGCCAGGAGTACAGCTTCGAGACGATCACGATCGGCGGCGAGGTCCGGTTCAGCTCGCTGTCGCGCTACTACCCGACGCCGCTCGAGGTCATGGAGACCCCGTGGATGCAGTGGGCCGTGGTCCTGCCGCAGCACATCACCGGGCCGGACTTCGCCGACGCTCACGAGCTCGGCGTCCGGACGGTGTCGGCGCTGGGCCTCGACACCGGCTTCACGCACATGGAGTGGTTCCGCCGGACGGATGGCTCGCTGGCGATCGGCGAGATCGCGGCGCGGCCGCCCGGCGCCAACATCGTGCGGATGACCGGCCTGGCCCACGACGCCGACATGTACCGCGCGTGGGCGCGCGCGGTGGTCGACGACGCGTTCGACGGCCCGTGGGAGCGCAAGTACGCCGTCGGCTGCGCGTTCCTGCGCGGCGTCGGTCGCGGCCGCGTGCTGCGGGTCAACGGCGTCGACCGCGCGCAGCAGCTGGTCGGCCGCCATGTCGCCGAGGCGCGGCTGCCCCAGCTCGGTTCACCGCGCAGCGACTCGTACGAGGGCGATGGCTACGTGATCGTTCGCGATCCGGACGTCGAGGTCGTCAAGGCGGCGATCAAGACGATCATCGAGACTGTGCAAGTGCAGTACGGCTGACATGTAAGTATGAAGAATTGTCTCTTTCTTAAATATCCAGCGGGCGATCCGGGTACCTTTGGGGCCAGTCCGTTGGGAGAAATTCATGCGTAAGCACCTGTCTCTACTTCTGTTCACCGCGTTGCTCGGCGGGACGATCGCGGCTTCCGCAACGGTCGCCGGCGCGGACACGCCGCGCGAGCGTCGCGAGGAGCGCCACGAGGAGCGTCGCGAGGAGCACCACGAGGCAGAACGCCGCGCCGAGCACCGCGAGGAGCGTCGCGAAGAGCGGCATGACGAGCGTCGGGAAGAGCGGCGCGAGGAGCGCTGGTCGCACTCGGCGCCGCCGGCGGTGCGCTACGAGCGCCACGAGGTTCGCCCCGGCCACGTGTGGGTCAACGGCCGGTGGGACTGGCGCGGCGGCCAGTACACCTGGGTCGGCGGCCGGTACGAGCCCGAGCGCCGCGGGTACATGTGGCGCGAGCCGCGCTACGAGATGCGCGACGGCGTGTACGTCAACGTCGATGGCGGCTGGGTCGCGGCCGGCCCGCGCGGCGCGCCGCCCTCCCTGCGCGAGGAGCGCTGGGAGGCCCGCAACGGCTTCATCTGGGTCCGCGGCCGGTGGGACTGGCGCGGCGGTGACTACGCCTGGGTGCCCGGCCACTACGAGCGCGAGCGCACCGGCTATCTCTGGCGCGAGCCGCGCTGGGAGATGCGCGACGGCGTCTACGTCAATGTCGACGGCGGCTGGGTCGCCAGGTAGGCCCCGGGCGGTCGCGTCGCCGTCGCGGAACGAACCCGATCAGCTTCGGGTGGCGCGCGACGACCGCCGGCCGAGCAGCTCGCGCACGACCTCGATGAACAGGCGGAGCGCTGGGGAGCTCCGGGCGCGGCTCGGGTAGTAGAGAAAGAAGCCGGGGACCGTGCGCGCGTACGCATCCAGGACGGTCACCAGCGTCCCTGCGCGAAGCGACGGTGCGACCGAAGGCTCGAACGTGTATGCGAGCCCGAGCCCCTGCTCGGCGAGCGTGACTGCGAGCTGGGGCTCGTCAGTCACGATGCCGCCGCGCACCGCAACGCGCCACGTCTTCCGCCCGCGCTCCAGCTCCCACGCGTACAGCGCATTCGTCGTCGACGAACAGAACGTGATGCAATCGTGGGCGAGAAGCTCTTCGCGTACCTGATCACCGCATGGTCGTGCGGAGAGAAGCAGCTCCGCCGGAGCAGGTGATCTCGATGTACGCCACCGACGCGAACGACCCCGTCACGCTGGACGCGCTCGTCGATGGCATTGGCGCGTTCGTTGCCGATCGCGGCGATGCTCAGCCGCGCTCGAACACCAGCGGCAGGGTCACGCGGCTCGGCGCGCGCTGCTTGGCGAACTGCCAGCCGGCGATCGCGGCGCGGAGCTTGCGGACCAGGGCGCGGCGGGCGGGCTCGTCGGCGCGCGGCACGCGCGTGGTGTCGGACAGGACGCGCGTCGCGGCGACGGCGCCGGCGCGGTCGACGTCGAACGCGAGGCTGAGCAGGCCGGCGACGGGCAGGTCGTCGAGCCAGGCGCCGAGCGCGCCGGTGAGGTCGGCGATCCGCGCCGACAGCGCGCGCACCGGCAGCGGGCCTTGCACGAATGGCCGCGGCTGGACGAACCAGCCGTGGATCACCAGCCGGCCCTCGCGCGGATCGTGGGTGCCGGTCACCGTGCGCACGCCGTGCGGGATCCGCGGGTCGAACACGGTGAGCCGGCCGAACTTCGGCGCGATCTCGCGGATCAGCTCGCCTTGCTCGACCGAGCGCACCGACGCGAAGTCGTGCCAGAACTCGAGGACCTCGTCGCGGACCAGCAAGGTCTCGCCGCCGCGGAACGTCCGGTCGCGCCAGGGCGTCAGCGAGAACACGAACGCCCACGGGCCGTGCGGCAGATCGCCGTGCAGCTCCTGGCGACAGCCCTCGATGTAGTTCGACAGCCACGGCGGCGAGATGTCGTGGCAGCCGAGGTGACTGCGGCCCCACGCCACCAGCCGGTTGTGGAACTGCGCGTAGAGCTTGGGCGGGAAGTAGGTCCACGCCGGGGTGCGCAGCGCGGTGTACTGGCCGGGCACGTGCCAGTAGTCCCAGACGAAGCGATCGCCGCGCGCCTGGCGCGGATCGGCGAGCTTCTCGTCGAACGCCGCGCGCAACGCGGGGGCCTCGGGGGCGAACCGCTCGACGATGATCACGCTGCGCGACACGCCCGCGGTGATAAACCGCCGGCCGGCCTCGCGTCGCGGTCCACGCGCCGAAAATGCAAAACGCACCGCCCCGGAAAGGGCAGTGCGTGTTTCACAAACCAGTAATCGAAGTGATTACTTGGTCGCCGGCTTGCCGGCGTCCTTCTTGGCGGGGGTCTTCGCGTCGGTCTTGGCGTCCGTCTTCGCGTCGGTCTTCGGCGCGTCGGTGGTCTTCGCGTCGGTGGTCTTCGCGTCCTTCGCGGCCGGGGCCGGAGCCGAGACCGGCTTGTCGGCGAGGGCGATGGCGGGGGCGGCGAGGGTGCCGAGGACGAGGGCGGTGCGGATGATGTTACGCATGTTCAAGATCTCCAATGTGTGTGAGGTGAGAGGTGGGTTCGGCCAGAATTACTTCTTGGCCGGCGCCTTGTCGGTCTTCGCCGCGTCCTTCTTGGCGTCGGTCTTCGCGTCCGTCTTCGCGTCGGTCTTCGGCGCGTCGGTCGGGGTCTTCGCGTCGGTCGCCTTGGTGTCCTTGGCGGCCGGGGCGGTCTTCGGGGCGTCGGCGAGGGCGACAACCGGGGCGGCGAGGGTGCCGAGGACGAGAGCGGTGCGGATGATGTTGCGCATTGGGATCTCCTGCTTCGATGAGAAGAGTAATGTTTCGTTCGGAGCCAACCTCGCTGAGCGTCAGCGCGTCGGCGAACAAACCCTTGTGCAGCCGATGTGCCGAGCCATGCCGACCAACTTTCGCCCACTTGGCCTTTTAACCTTCGGGGCAGACCGCCCCCGCGGGGCAAACGGCCACGACCACGCGCTTCAGATGAATCACCACGTCGCCGGCGGCGTCCAGCAAGATCGCGAAGTTACCCGAACGGCCGGCCAGCTGCGATCGTGTGAGGCCCTGTGACCCGAAGATTCGTGTGCGGTCTGATCAGCGGCCTGGGGATCGCGACCGCCCTGGTCGCCCGGCTGGC
>DASWOO010000873.1:0-5759 GCA_036404335.1 Kofleriaceae bacterium | reverse complement strand
CAGGGTCACGCCGGGCTCACTCGCCCTCGAGGTCGCGCAGGAACCGGGCGAACCCGCCGGGCGCGCGGCCGTGGCGCCGGGCGCTGGTCGAGACCTCGATCGTACGGGTCGCGACGCACGGCTGCGCGGCGGCCTGCAGCGCATTCCACAGCGCGTGGTCCTCGCCGGTCGGCAGCGGCGCGAACCCGCCGACCGCGAGGTAGGCGTCGGCCCGGACGCCGAGGTTGGCGCCGTGGATATGCGGATGATGATCGCCGCTGCCGGCGGGCGCGTAGTGGTCGGCGAACCGCGCGGCGATCCCGGCGGGGTGGCCCTCCCAGTTGGCGACCCGGATCGTGCCGGCGACGGCCCGGGCGCCGCGCGCGGCGAGCGCGAGCTGATCGGCGAGCCAGGTCGAGGGCACGAGGGTGTCGGCGTCGGTGGTGGCTAGCCACAGCCGGGCCGGCGGGATGTCGGCGAGCTCGGCGAGCGCGCGGGCCATGCCCGCGGTACGGGCCTGGCCGACGTTGCGCGCGTCGAGCAGGAGGTAGCGTCGATCGATGCGACCGGTGGCCCAGCGCCGCGCGATCTCGGCGCTGGCGTCGGTGCAGGCATCCAGGGCGATCACCGCGACCCGGCGCAGCCCGGGCGGCAGGGCGGCGTCGAGCGAGGCCAGGCACGCCGGCAGCAAGGCCGCCTCGTCGTGGACCGGGACCACGATGCCGACCGCATCGATCGCCCCTGCGCCGGTCATGGCTCGGCCTTCACCGGCACGACCTTGCGGCGGACCACGGCGCGCTCGTAGACCGAGAGCACGAAGCTCGGCTCGCGATAGTGCCCGATGCGATCGAGCCCGGGGTGGCTGTCGAGCGCGCGGTGGACCTCCTCGCCCGACAGCGGCGCGTCGGTCGAGCCGGTCCAGTTGACCGAGATGACGTGGCCGCCGAACGCCAGGCAGTCGTCGATCCGGCGCAGCACGGTGGTCAGGCCGTGCGCGGTCAGGAAGTACAGGACCTCGCTCAGCACGATCAGGTCGAACGAGCCCTCGGGCCAGTGCTCGGGGATCGCCTGGGTCCGGATCTCGACGTGCGGCAGCTCGGCGACGCGGGCGCGGGCGCGGGCCGCGACCGCCGGGACCAGCTCGCTGGCGATCAGCGCCTCGCACCGCGTCGCGAGCTGCGTGGTGAACGCGCCGTTGGCGCAGCCCGGCTCGAACGCGCGGGCGTAGCGCTGGTGCGGCAGGGCGGCGAGGGTCATCGCGTACTTGCGGGCCTCGTACCACCGGCTGTCGAAGCCCCACGGGTCATCGCCGGCGGCGTAGATCCGCTCGAAGTACTCGACGGGCAGGTGGATCATGTCAGCACCACTTCGAATGGCCGCTCGAACCGCGCGAGCACGGCGGCGGGCAGGATCGGCTCGTCGCCCGCGGCGGCGCTGAGCGGCGCGTGCTGCGAGCGATACGCCGCGATCGCCGCGCGCTTGGCGGCGATGGTGTCCGCATCGAGCGCGATTCGCCGGGCCCGCGGCCAGGGCAGGTCGTCGCTCGCCGGGCTCGCCCAGTGCCAGGCCCACACCGGATAGCGCAGCAGCCGGACGCCCGCGGACGCGCACGCCGCGATCGCCGCGCGGCCGGTCGCGTCGTGATCGGGGTGGCCGTCGCGCTCCCACGGCGCGAGGCACAGCGTGGCGCGATCGATCACCGGCGCCAGCCGGGCGGCGAGCGCGTCATTCGCGACGCCGCCATCGGGGATCCCGAGCCGGATCACCTCGGCGTCGACGCCGAGCGCGACCAGGGCCGCGGCGCGCTCGGCCGCGCGCAGCTCGGCGAGCCGGGCCGGCGGCGTGGTCGGCGACCGCGGGTGCGAGGCCTCGCCGTCGGTGACCGCGACCACCGTGATCGCCGCGCCGGTCCGCGCCAGCCGGCGCATCAGCCCGCCGGCGCCGAGGACTTCATCATCGGGGTGCGGCGCGATCACCACCACGCGGCCGGGTGCGCCGAGCTCGAGCGCGGGGCACGCCGCGAGCTGCGGGCAGCCGAGCCACGCGGCCTCGGGCGTGCCGAGCTCGCGCGCGCTGACGGTCAGCGGCCGGTCCACGGGTCATCCTCGAGCACGAGCTGGCCGAGCGCCGCGAGATCGCGCTCGGCGTGGTGCTGCCGAAGATACGTCACCAGATCGGCGGCGCGCCGGGCGTGCGTGCGGTCGAACGCCAGCGGCGACGTGCCTCCAGCGCGGCCGGCGCGGGTCAGGACCTCCTGGCAGCCCTGCTCGACGACGTGGCGGATCCACAGCGTGCGGCCGCGGCCGCGGCCCTGCGGGTGGCTGTCGATGTCGCGCGCCGCCAGCTCGAGGCCGCGCTCCATCGTCATGCACGCCGCGGCGATCGCGCCGAGGTGCGCGGCCTGGTGATCGTCGGGCGCGGTCCGCCGGAACCGACCGCGCAGCAGGCGATACGCGCCGAGCGCGCCGCCGTACCAGCACGCGGCCACGCCGACCGCGCCGTACCAGAACCCGGGTCGCTCGAGGTAGAATCCCGGGCCGCCGACCACGGCGACGACGGCGAGCGCGGCATCATCGAACACGACGTCGAGGCTGTCGGTCGCGGCCATGCCGACCGCCTGCCAGGTCTCGGGCATCGGCCGGACGCCGGGGGCGTGGACGTCGATGTCGAACAGCCGGACGCCATCGTCGGTGTGCGCGGTGACCAGCGCTCGATCGAGGCCGCGCGCGCCCGAGGCGTAGCGCTTGCGGCCGCGCAGCACCCAGCCGGTCGTGGTCGGCGCGGCCACGACCTTGGCGTCGGTCGCATCGGCCGCCCACACGCCGTAGATGCCGAGCCGCGGTGACAGCCCGGCTTCGGCGAGGATCGCGAGCGCGTCGGTGTGGCCCTCGGCCAGCCGGGTCAGCGCGAGGTCGACCGCGCCGAGCTCGCCGAGCGCGCGGAACCGCTCCGCGGTGTCGCCAGCGCCCGGCAGCGGCAGGCTGAGCACGCCTTCGCTCGCTAGCCGGCCGACCGCGGCGATGATGTCTTCGGCGGTCTCGAGCGGCCCGAGCGCCGCCGCGGCCTGCGCGAGCGCGATGGCGGGACTGACGGGCGGGACCGCGTGCAGCAGGACCATGCGCCCGACGTGTGCAAGCGCCGGACCGGTCAGCCAGGCACACATAAATCGAGGACGATCGGCATCGCGGTCGTCCGCGCGCTTTCGCACACGATGACCGTTTACGGCTTGTCAGTTTCGCACAGTGGTGGCACGTGCCTCGCAAACGCCCTGCTCGTGTCCCCGCAGTTTGATCTGTCGACGTTCCTCCGCGAGCATCGCAAAGCGATCGTGGATGACTTCACGCACCGCGCCGCGCGGCTCGCGCCGCACGCGATGAGCAAAAGCGCGTTGACCAACAACGTGCCCAAGTTCATCGATGACGTGGCCGAGGTCCTGCGCCGTCGGGTCACCGGCTCGGCGGCGGACGCGCTGGTCGCCCCGGTCGCGCGCGAGCACGGCCGGCAGCGGGTGCGCTACGGCTACCCGATCGAGCTGATCGTCCGCGAGTACGGCGTGCTGTGCGACTGCATCTTCGAGCGACTCGCCGGCGCCGAGCTGTCGCCGAGCCTGGGCGATCTGCAGATCTTCGTGCACTGCGTCGACGCGGCGATCGCCGACGCCGCGCTCGAGCTCACCAAGCAGTACTCCCGGGTCACCAATCACGAGCAGCTGCACCTCGCCGCGCTGTTCGACCAGGCGCCCGGGTTCGTCGCGTTCTTGCGCGGCCCCGAGCTGCGCTTCGAGCTCGCGAACGCGGCGTACTACCAGGCCGTGGGTCACCGCGATCTGATCGGCCGCACCGCGCGCGAGGCGTTGCCCGAGCTCGCCGATCAGGGTTTCTTCGAGACCCTCGAGCGCGTCTACCAGACCGGCGAGCCGTACATCGGCCGCGCCGTGCCGATCCAGCTGCAGCGCGGGCCCGGCGCGCCGCTGACTCCTGCGACGCTCGACTTCATCTATCAGCCGATCCGCGCCGGCGATGGCGAGACGCTCGGCATCTTCGTCCAGGGGCACGACGTGACCACCGAGCGCATGGAGACGACGCGGCGCGCCGAGACCGAGGCCGCGCTGCGGCTGTCGGAGACCCGCTACCGCACGCTGTTCGAATCGATCGATGACGGGTTCTGCCTGATCCGGATGATCTTCGATGCGGCGGGCACGCCGATCGATTACACGTTCCTCGAGGCCAACCAGGCGTTCGTCCGCCACACCGGCCTGGGCGCTCCGATCGGCAAGTCGATCCGGCAGCTGGTGCCGGCGCACGACGTGTGGTGGTGCGAGCTCTACGGCCGGGTGGCGCACACCGGCGTGGCCGAGCGGTTCGAGAGCCAGGCGGTGGCGCTGGGCCAGTGGTTCGAGGTCTACGCCCAGCGGGTCGGCGATCCGCAGCTGCACGAGGTCGCCGTGGTGTTCAAGGACATCACCGATCGCAAGCTCGCGGAGGCCGAGCACGCGCGGCTGCTGCAGGGCGAGCAGGCGGCGCGCAAGGACGCGGAGACCGCCAGCCAGCTGCGCGATCAGTTCCTGGCAACGGTCAGCCACGAGCTGCGCACGCCGCTGTCGGCGATCCTGGGCTGGGCGCAGATGCTGCGCGGCCAGCAGCTGCCGCCCGAGAAGCAGGAGCGCGCGCTCGAGACGATCGAGCGCAACGCGCGGGCCCAGGCCCAGCTGATCGAGGATCTGCTCGACGTCAGCCGGATCCTCGCCGGTCAGCTGCGGATCGAGTCGCAGCCGATCGACCTCAAGTCCGCGGTCGACGCGGCGATCGAGACCGTGATGCCGGCGGCGCTGGCCCGCGACATCCGGATGACCGCCTCGGCGCCGGCCGGGATCTCGGTGGTCGGCGACGCGGCGCGGCTCCAGCAGGTCGTGTGGAACTTGCTATCGAACGCCGTCAAGTTCACGCCCAAGGGCGGCACCGTGACCCTCCACGTGCGCCAGGACGACGGGACCGCCGAGATCACCGTCACCGATACTGGCAAGGGCATCCCGGCCGACTTCCAGCCGCATGTGTTCGACCGGTTCCGCCAGGCCGACGGCGCGATCTCGCGGTCGTACGGCGGCCTCGGCCTCGGCCTGTCGATCGTCAAGGAGCTGGTGCACCTGCACGGCGGCACGGTGACCGTGGCGAGCGCGGGCGACGGCCAGGGCTCGACGTTCACGGTGCGGATCCCGGCGGTCGTCCGGACGCGGCCGATCAGCGAGCAGCGCGAGGCGCTCGTGCCGCGGCCCGCGGGGCTCACCTGCCCGCCGCAGCTCAAGGGCACGCGGATCGTGGTCGTCGAGGATGACGACGACACCCGCGACATGCTCGCCAGCCTGCTCGGCCGGTGCGGCGTGCTCGTGCGCACCGCGCCGTCGGCCGCGACCGGGCTCGCGGCGATCATCGCCGAGCCCCCGGACGTGCTGGTCACCGATATCGGCATGCCGGGCGACGACGGGTACGCGCTGATCGAGCGGGTCCGCGCGCTGCCGCCGGCCCAGGGCGGGCTGGTGCCCGCGGTCGCGCTGACCGCGTATGCCCGGCGCGAGGATCGCGCCCGCGCGCTCAACGCCGGGTTCGACAACCACGTCGCCAAGCCGGTCGATCCCGACGAGCTGCTCGCGGTGCTCGTCACGATGGCGCGCCGCCACCGCCGGGCCTGACCGGCGAAAAACCGGCGACCGGCCCGAGACGATCGGCCCCCATGGGCTACAACCGAGGCAGCTTTGCCAAGGTCCTTCATCTCATCCGCGTCGC